>JAMPHJ010000100.1 GCA_023663465.1 Muribaculaceae bacterium
CGAATATCCTCAATGGAAATTTCCAATGTACGCAAATAAGCAATTTTTTTAATATTTTCAATGTCTTGCTCAGAATAATCCCTATAACCGTTTTTATCATTTCGGGACGGTTCTATCAGTTTTTCTTTTTCATAAAAGCGTATATTGGAACGCGCTAATCCTGTCTGCTTTTCAACTTCTTTTATCGTCATAAAACTTACCTCCTTAGTTACAAAACTAATATTTCCCTTGAAATATAAGGTATCAACGAAGTTTACAGTCAAGAAGGTAATCACTAAAATTTTCTGAAAATTGAAGAAAAATCCCCATACCATAATTGGCACAGGGATTAAATTCAGCCCAATTTCTCCTTTGTCACATAAAAAGTAAACTCTCCACTGTCTAGCAGCCTGTCGGCATCATTCAAAAGCTTTACTTCATAAACGGCCAGATGCTTGCCTCCCCTAAGCATGGACGCCTTACAATATACATACTCTGTCCTATCCGCCGGCAGCATAAAATTCATAGTTCCTGACACCGTTGTCACATAATACCCGCCCATACAGGCCGCCGTACCTGCCGTAACATCCGCGAGGGAATACAGGCTTCCGCCATGCAGTGCGCCATAGGGATTCGTGATTTCCTTTTTATATTTCATCCTGGTATACGCGTAATCCTGTCTGATTTCAAGAAATTCCATTCCCAGGAAACGAATATAATCATTATTTTCCAATATGTTCCGCATAATTTGTTCTCTATCATCCATGGCTCTGCTTCCTCTGATATCCATTATTTTTGCGCCTTTCTCCCATATCCCGTCACCACCGCCAATATCAATACTGCCAGCATACACAGAGAATAATAATTCACAAAAGGCACCTCTGAGGGCGCGACCGCATAGCCTTCCCCAAATTGTGCCGTCAACTGCGCCGGAATGACGCAATGTACCGTCCAGGGAGCCAGAAAACAGAACACACAACCCGTACAATCCATCAGATTTGCCCGGCGATACCTGTTGACGCCCGCTTTTTCCCCGATTTCATTAATCAAATCCCCAAGCGCCACAATCGCCACTGAAATAACACCTGTTACCATACTTAAAATGCCTACCGATAATACGATGGTCGCCTCTGTACTGCGCTCCTTTTTCGCCAGACGGGATAAAAGCGCTCCCACGTCTTCAAAGAAACCGCTGCCTTCCAACACGCCCAGAAGCGCGAATACCCCGATTAGCATTGCCACTGTGCCCACCGTCCCCGTAATGGCGTCTATAACTGCCCCGGACACGGAAAACCCACCGGGAAATGCAACAAGATCACCAACCGTATAAATACCGGAAACCAGCCCTGCCGCGATTCCTGCCAGAATCCCCCAGGACAGCGCGGTAATCAGATGCTTTCTCATCATGCAGAGCACGATAATGACCACCGGTATCACCAACATAATCAGACTAAATGGATTTACTTCCTCATCCGCCGCCTGGATGGCAGGGGCTCCCGCCGTATTTCTGGCAAACAACAAAAACAGGATCAATGCCCCTGCTGCCGCTGGCAGACTATAACGCGTCCGGGTTTTCACCACAGTCCCTAAATCGGCATGCTGCGTTTGGGAAGATGCAATCGTGGTGTCTGAAATCGGTCCTAAGTTATCGCCAAATGCCGCCCCCGATACGATAGCGCCTATCATAAACTCCGGCGCCGCGCCCGCCATGACGCCCACCGGAAATAAAATCGGAATCACCACAAAATAAGTACCCACGGAAGTGCCCGTGGCAAATGCCAGCAGGCAGGTAATCAGAAAAGTCGCCGCTACGAACAATTTCCCCGTAAAACCCGCCGCCACCACATATGCCGCGATGGTCTGCACGGCTCCGCTGGCTGAAATCAGTTTTCCCGAAACCGCCGCCAGAATCACCGCCAGCACGATTACGGCAAACATCGGCTTACACAACCCTGCCACCATAGCCTCGCCGTATGCTTTTTCATCCTTCGTAAAAATAACACCTGTTATAAGCGCTGCAAAAAACGCCAGCACATACCCGTTTACATTGGACTGGCTAAGCGCCACCCACAAAATCATCGCCACCGCAGCCGCAAGCGGCGCCAGGGCTCCTACTTTTCCTAAACGGTATTCTATTGTTTTTGGTTTTTGGTTCATTTTATGCCTCCCTTCACTCTTCTAACAGCCTCTTCAACAACTGTTCTCTATTATTCATAAACATTTCCATCACCTGATAACTATCTGTTTCTTGATATTCGCAAGCATGCACTTGTCCATCATCAAATGTCAGAATTTCGGCGCCTGGAATACCTAATAAGATAGGCGAATGCGTGACGATGATAAACTGTGCCTTTTTCTTTGCACACTCATAGATTTCCATCAGAAGCGTCAACTGCCTTTGCGGGGATAGGGCCGCTTCCGGTTCGTCCAGCAGATATAGCCCGTCCGGCCGCAGATACTTCTGCGCTATCGCAAGAAAACTTTCCCCATGTGATTTTTCATGGTATTTTTCAGACGGATGCCCGATATCTGCATATTCTTCTTCTTTCGTAGCGACATTATAGAAACTCTCTGCACGCAGGAAATATCCCCCCGCCGGTTTCCGATACCCCTTGGTCAGCCTGATGGCGTCGCACAATTCAGAATGGGTATCATGGGTTGAAAAATGATAATTCTTCGTTCCGCCCTCTGGATTAAATCCCGCGGCTATTGCAATCGCTTCGAGCATGGTGGATTTCCCACTTCCGTTTTCCCCCACGAAAAAAGTAATGGGGCTGTGAAATGTCAGCCTTTCCAGACTACTAATGGACTCGATATTCCTCAAATAGCTGTCTGCCTCTATTCTATTCCAATCGATTACAAGGCTTTGAAGGAATTGGTCGTTCATAAAACTATCCCCCTTATATGCAAAAGCTCCTGACCGCCGCCAAGATCATGTAATTTTCATTATATGCAATAATCTAATTGAAATCAAGGATGAATAGGATGGAATTCTCCGGCTTAGAAATTTTTCCCTATCATTAAATAACGCCTGTCATTTTCTGGGCGAAAATGGCAGGCGCCTGGCTAAAATTCCATATTTAATTTCCTAGCATCTTATTTAAAGTCACCATCATTTCTTCAATCTTTTCTGCCACTTCCGCTCCGGCGAAGCTCGCTATAGATTTCAGCGGCATCCCCGTTATCATCGCTTCCATCATTTCCATTCCGGTTCCCAGGGCGTCGGCAGCGCTCTGTGCATCTGCATCCTGTGCCGGCATCGCTCCCTGCATACCCTTCATCATCTGTTCAACAACAGGCGCTGTCACCGGGTGCTTCATCAACTGCCCCATCGTGGTTGCGCCGTTTACATACATCGGCGGCAGCTTCTTTGTCTCAAACGTAAGTTCCCCGCGCAGAGCAATCTCATCACTCGCATGTCCCACCAGCACCTCATAAGTCCCGGCAGGCGCATACCAATCACCAAGCCCTTCATGATAGAAAGAGAGGTCTCTGGCCGTCAGGGTAAACTCGACTGTCTTCGTCTCGCCCACTGCCAGCGCGACCTTGGCAAAGCCTTTCAGTTCTTTGGCCGGTCTGCCCGCCGTACCGTTTTTGTCGCTGACATAGAGCTGTACCACTTCCTTACCTGCCATGCTTCCGGTATTCTTCACATCGACTGTCACCTTCACGCTGCCGTCATCGTTTAATGCCTCCGCAGGCATCTTTAAGTTACTATACTCATAAGCCGTATAGGACAGGCCATGTCCAAATGCCCAGCGCACCGGCATTTTTTTCGTATCGTAATAGCGATAACCTACATAGATGCCTTCTGCATAATCTACATTATCACCGTCGCCGGGGAAGTTTAGGTAGCTCGGATTGTCTTCGAGCCGAATTGGGAAGGTTTCTGCCAGGCGTCCAGACGGATTCACTTCCCCGTAAAGAAGCTGGTCTGTAGCTTCACCAACACCCTGACCGCCGAGGTACATTTCCAACACTGCCGCTACTTTGTCCGCCCAAGGGGTTTCGACCGGGCTTCCGTTGTGCAGTACTACGACGGTGTTCGGCTGTACTTGCGCCACTGCCTCGATCAGTTTATTCTGGCAAACCGGAAGCTTCATATCTTTTCTATCGTAACCTTCCGATTCGATCACATCGGGGAGCCCCGCAAAAATAACCGCTGCTTCCGCCTCTTTTGCCGCCTGCACCGCCGCCTGCAATTCTTCCTCATTTTCCTCATCCTTATCAAATGGGAAGCCCTTTACATAGGTGACTGCACGATTCTTTGCCTTCGCGCTTTCCAGCGCAGAAGTTACCTTGCTCGCGTTGATATGGCTCGAACCACCGCCCTGATATCGCGGTTTCGCGGCATATTCGCCAATATAGGCAATCTTTGCCTCCGCCTTTAACGGCAGCACACCGTTATTTTCCAAAAGGACGGCGCTCTCTGTCTCAATCTTCACTGCTTTCTCATGATCTGCGTCCCTGTCAAACACTGCATCCGGATGACGGTTGTCTATATAGGAAAATACGACTTTTAAAATATTTTCTACTGCATTATCGACTAATTTCTCATCAAGTCTTCCATCCTTCACCGCCGCCACAATCTTCGCATCGTTATAACCGCCGCTGCCCGGCATTTCCAGATCAAGACCGGCCACGATGCCTTTTACGCGGTCTGCTACTGCACCCCAGTCTGTCACTACATAGCCTTCAAAGCCCCACTCGTCGCGTAGGATTTCCGTCAAAAGATGCTTATTTTCGGACGCATAGACGCCGTTGATCTTATTGTAACTGCACATAACCGTTTTCGGCTGTGCTTCTTTGACCGCCGTCTCAAAGGCCGGTAGATAAATCTCACGGAATGCCCTTTCCGACAGATTAGACGAACAGCTCATACGGTTGTACTCCTGATTATTCGCCGCATAATGCTTGATACTCGTACCCACATCCCAGCTCTGCACGCCGTTGATGTAGGCCGCTGCCATTTTTCCTGCAAGATACGGGTCTTCTGACATATATTCAAAGTTCCGTCCGCACAAAGGGCTTCTCTTAATATTGACCGCAGGACCTAAGAGCACGCTTAAATTCTCCGCCTGACACTCTTCACCCAGCGTCTTTCCCATTTCGCCGATCAGCTCTGTATCAAAGCTGGACGTTACGGCGCATGCCGCCGGGAAACATACCGCCACGATACTTTCCCCCATACCAAGGTGATCGCCGCCCTCCGCCTGCTTACGCAGTCCGTGAGGTCCATCTGATACCATCACCGACGGAATCCCCAGCCGTTCCACGCCTTTCAGATGCCAGAAATCCTCGCCGGAACACATGCCGGCTTTCTCTTCCAGGGTCATCTGTGAAATAATTTGTTTGATGTCTCTTGCCATACCCCTTTCCCTCCGATTTTAATATTTATGTTTTTTCGTTCATTAAGAAGATTGTAGCTTGGATTCCCCCGTGCCGTATTATCTGTTTTTTATTTCATTTATCTGATTTTAACTTTCTGTAAAATTTTTATCCACATGCGTCCGCCGGTACTGCGCCGGCGTCTCTCCCATTACTTTTTTAAACACTCTGGTAAAATAGCTTTGCGGTGAAAGATTGATATATTCCGCAATTATAGCCACCGGACGATTGGAATATTTCAAAAGATTACAGGAAATATATATTTTTTCCTGCATGATATAGTCAGTCAACGTTATTCCTGTCTGCTCTGAAAAAATCCGTGAGAGATATCCCTTATGCACACCAACCTGCTCCGCGATTGTCTGTAGAGACAACTTCTCATAGATGTGCTTTGCAATATAATCCTTACTCTGTTCCACACAAAGGGAATACTTTGCCATTTTTGCCTTTGCTTCCCGTCCCAGGCGTCCAAATTCCTGCAATACATGACTCATCGTATCGTAGATTTCCAGGGTAGTCTGTGCCCTTGCGAGCATCTGCAGAGCCACATCGCTCAAGGCATAGGCTTCGCTCTCCCGCACACCGGCCATGATCGCATATCTGGTCGCGAGCGTAATTCCAACAACCGCACCATACTCAATATTCTTCTTCTGTGACTTCGCCATAGTTCCTACTGCACCCGGCAATGAAAAGATCTGCGCCATCTCATCCTGAAACGCTTTCTCGTCACCAGCCAGCATTTCTCCCTCAATCAGCCACTTATAAATTCTTTTCTCATCAATAAAGGAATGATGCTGCGTACCATATTCCGCACTTTCTAATCCATATTCCAGAATCTCTGGATAAATCACACCTTGAAACCGTTCTAACTCCAACTCCGCCTCATCCTCAAATACTGCCTCCTGCTCATATTCCTCAAACAAAAGTCCATGCATAAAAGCAATCACTTCCCGTATCTTCCCAACATCCGCCATAGGAATCTGTATAACTTTCCCCTGCGCACCATGTTTTTTACAGTAGATGTGCTTTTCATGTACCGAGTGTTCTTCAAAAGCGACAGGTCCCCAAATCATATAACCTTTCTGCCTGTGAGAAACATAATACCAATAACCACCGTCATCATAGGTCCGGTAATTATTCCCGTTTTTACCATCCGCCCGCTTTCGCAGATTATGGAAGAGTTCCGGACAATGAAATACAGGATCGATATTTTGAAAATCAACAGACGGCGCCGCAAGAAATACGCCGTTTTCGTCCATCAGCCTGCCCGCCATCCCCCACAAACGATATATATGTCTGAACAAATAAGTTAATTTATCCATTCACAGTCCCCCATCTTCCCACTATGCAGCTTCCGATACTCCAGCGGAAGCATCTGATACACTTCCTTAAAGGCGGAGGAAAACCGGCTCTGGCTCCCATACCCCACTGCCTTTGCAATTTCCGACACACTGTATGGTGTTTCCCGGAGCAACGCGGCGGCTTTTTCCATCCGGTGCTCTTTCATGTGGGAAGCCAGAGACTCCCCATATACCGTCTTAAACACCGACTTTAACGTCGTCGGATTCATCAGATATTTCTGCGATAGCTCATCAATCGTCAGACGCTGCTCCATATGCTGTAAAAGATATTCATGGATTTCCCGGACAGTTTCCACCTGCTCTGAATGGTATTTTTCATATTTCTTATCCTGCGGCGGATCGATTTCACCAAGGTAAAGAAGCGTTTCCAGCGTTTTTAATACAAAATAAGGCTTCCGCAGCGTCTCGCTTTTATCATAGAACCCAGAAAAAAGAGCCTCTGTCTTCTCATTTCCTGTAAAAACAGAAAACCCTTCCGCTAAGTTTCCCAATGGCGCATGGGAAGCGCAGAATTTGTCCGCAAGTCCCCTGCCGGTAATGCCGGTTCCTGCCAGCAGTTCGGGCAAAGCCCTGTCAAACTGCGCCAAATCTATGCAAATCGCCAGCCCCTCATAATAACCGTTTGGCAGCGTCATGACAGAACCTGCGCAGAGCTTCCTCGTATGCAGGGAAAAATCGCCGGGACCCAGATAAATCGAGCGTCCATCCTGCATATTCCAGCCGATACGACCGCCCCGGCAATAATTGATTTCCAAGAAATTACTTTCTACGCCATGACAGCAGACAACCTGTTGCGTTAAGTATTCCTGAAACACCAGCGTAATCCCCGAAAGCGCCTCCCAGGCTGTCTTCTTCCCTTTTCCGCAGGCAATCTCATGGGAATGCTCCCGGTAGGTTTTCCCAGCCCCATCGGAATACAGCCGCTCCCAAAGCTGCCCGTCGGGAACCGTCGCCAGATTTTCCACTATCCTATCAATCGTGCTATCGTTATGCAAGGAAACACCTCCGCTTCTTTTCTGCCAGACCATTCCAGGATTTCAGTTAGAATTACGTCGCAATTCTTGTGACGCAAGTCGCTGGACTTGCGTCTATTGTACCATCATTTTATCCATTTTGGAAATTTTTTTCCCCTTTTTAGAAGAGATGCCCCCCAGCTAATTGACTTTCCATCCTCCACGCCATAAAATGTGGATATAACAATTAAACGAATGTTTAATCGTTGAGCTAAAACTATTATAAAATAAGCGATAGAATATACGAATGTTCTGTTGCATAAAAGAAAGGAATGGAAATCTTATGTTAAAGAAAACTTACAAAATCGATGTCGATTGCGCAAACTGCGCGAACTTAATGGAAGAAGCTGCCAAAAAAACCGAGGGCGTCGCTTCAGCAGTCGTTAATTTTATGGCCCTGAAAATGGTTGTAGAATTTGAAGACGGACAGGACGAGAAACAGGTCATGAAAAAAGTGCTGAAAGCCTGTAAAAAAGTGGAGCCCGACTGCGATATTGAATTATAACTTAAAGAAAGGATATGGTTATACATGACAAAAAAGCAAAAGAAAATGCTCGTCCGCATCATCATCGCAGCTATTATGCTAATCGGGCTTTCTTTCCTGCCAGTTACCGGATGGGTACGCATGGCGCTTTACATGGCTGCCTACCTGATTATCGGTTATGATATTCTGAAAAAAGCCGGACGCGGGATTCTGAACGGACAGGTATTTGACGAGAATTTTCTGATGGCAGTTGCCACCATCGGCGCCATCGCGCTGGCTATTTATGAAAAGAGCGGCGATTACAATGAGGCCATTGCCGTTATGCTCTTTTATCAGATTGGCGAGCTGTTCCAGAGCTATGCCGTAGGAAAAAGCCGGAGAAATATCAGTGCACTCATGGATATCCGCCCCGATTATGCCAACATCGAACGGGATGGTAAACTGGAAAAAGTTGACCCCGACGAAATTGCCATCGGCAGCGTCATTATCGTGCAGCCCGGTGAAAAGGTCCCGATTGACGGACTTGTGGTAGAAGGCGTCTCTTCGCTCAACACAAGCGCACTGACCGGCGAAAGTCTGCCCAGGGAAGTCCAGACCGGCTCGGAAATTATCAGCGGCTGTATCAACATGACGGGGGTTTTGAAAATACAGACTACGAAAGAATTTGGGGAATCCACTGTTTCCAAAATTCTACAGCTTGTGGAGGAATCCGGTTCCCGCAAATCCAAATCGGAAAACTTTATTTCCAAATTTGCCAGAATATACACCCCTGCGGTTTGTATATCGGCGCTGTTGTTGGCGATTCTTCCGCCCGTTTTCCATCTTCTGACAGGCACTCCCGCCGGTTGGGAAGACTGGATTTACCGCGCTTTGACCTTTCTCGTAATCAGTTGCCCCTGCGCGCTTGTTATTTCTATCCCGCTCAGCTTCTTCGCAGGGATTGGCGGCGCCGGGAAAGAGGGCATTTTAATCAAGGGTTCAAATTATATGGAAACACTGTCCCAGACTAAGATTGTCGTCTTTGACAAAACCGGGACACTGACGCAGGGCGTCTTTGAAGTAAACGCCGTGCACCATAACGAAATGGATGAAAAAAGGCTTCTGGAATATGCTGCACTGGCGGAGTGCGCTTCTTCCCACCCTATCAGCAAGAGTCTGCAAAGAGCCTATGGGCAGGAACCAGACCGTGGCCGCGTAACGGACATTCAGGAAATCAGCGGGCACGGGCTTATCGCCAAAGTTGACGGCATAGAAGTCGGGGCGGGCAACGCTAAACTGATGAAACAGATGGGCATCTCTTACAAAGACTGCCATTGCACCGGCACCATCATCCATGTGGCGATTGACGGCGCATACGCCGGACATATCGTTATTTCCGACAGGGAAAAGCCAGATGCGAAAGAAGCGATTGCCGCACTGAAAAAAGCCGGTGTAGAAAAGACTGTTATGTTAACCGGTGATGCAAAGCGCGTAGCGGAAGAAACCGCAGCCAGCCTTGGCGTGGACGAAGTTTACAGCGAATTGCTTCCCGGCGACAAAGTAACCCAGGTAGAAAAACTTTTACAAGGCAATGCGCCCAAAGCAAAACTTGCGTTTGTCGGCGACGGCATCAATGACGCCCCCGTTTTATCCCGCGCGGATATCGGCATCGCAATGGGCGCAATGGGCTCCGATGCTGCAATCGAGGCGGCGGACGTCGTTCTGATGGACGACGACCCGATGAAAATCACGAAAAGCATCAAAATTTCCAGAAAATGCCTTGCTATCGTTTATCAGAATATTGTGTTTGCGTTAGTAGTAAAATTTGCTTGTCTCGGATTGGGTGCGCTTGGTATTGCCAACATGTGGCTTGCCATTTTCGCCGACGTAGGTGTCATGGTTCTCGCCGTGCTGAATGCCATCCGCGCTCTGCGGGTTCACAATCTCTAATCTGTGAACCCGCCGCCAGACGGCACACCGCTTCAAGCCCTACACATTTTTCACCGGACGTAATTCAATATACCCTCTTGTCCCGATGGGCTCTAACTGAATGCGGGGATTGCTATCATCCCAGCGATAACCGATTCGCTGAGGGTCATATTTCTGGGCAGCGTCCCACACCTGCTCTATCGCCTCGCCGAAATCCGCTTCCTCAAAAGGTTCGCCCTGAAACATGATATAAGTGCACTTGGGCAGTTTTATTACCTCAAACCCTTCCGGGATTTCTCCCGCATAGTCCATTGATACCTCGACGCCCTGCACATATTCCGAAGTATCCGGTTTTCTATATTGCGAAGGCAGCCACAGACATACCGGCTCACCGCTTACGGACTTAATGCTGGTCAATAATCCCCAGACGTCGCAGCCGACCTCTTCACAATATTTCCAATAATCTTTTGCTTCCCTGCCCCGCTTCATAATCACTTTCCGCGCCGGCTTCTCAATAACCTGGATAAATACACTTTTTACTTCTTTCATCATCTCATCCTTTCTTGCTGCCGTATATTTTACTCCATAAGGCTTGAAAAGATAAATCGGCGTCGGACATAGAGAATACTCATAAGGATTACATCCAAATTCCCTGTAAAATGCCCTTTGATAGCCCTCCACACTTTCAAATCCGGTATCCAGCGCAACGTCAGTTATCCTAATACTCTCATCCCTAAGCCGCAATGCCGATTTGGACAACCGCAGCCGCCGGATATATACCGCGGGCGTCATATTCAGGAACTTAATAAACAACCGATAAGAATACCAAGGGGAATAACATGCCGCCCTAGCTAAATCCGCCATACTGATTTCCCCATCCAGATTCTCCTGAATATAATCCTGCATTCTTTGTACCGCTTCTACATGCTCGCTCAATTTACCCTCCTAATAAGCCTTACCCAATCAGAATACAACTTCTGCAAAAAGGATTCTCGACTTTATTTGCTAAATTAATTTCCGCTTGTCTATTTTCATCATGGAAATTAATTTTCATTCCTTGTGTTTTCCCTGGTTCAGATTTATAATACCTTATGACAAAGCAACGCTTCAAGAGGAAAAAACATGGAAATCACCCAATATCAAGATAGCGATAAAGAACAGGTTATCCAACTGATCCTGGATATCCAGAATCAAGAAGCCGGCATCAATCTTTCCTTGCAGGAGCAGCCGGATTTAAACGATATACAGGCATATTATATGGAAAAAGGCGGGTATTTCTGGACGGCGCATAATGAAAATTGGGAAGTCATCGGCACCATCGGACTGATGAAAAGAGAAAAAGGGCTGGGAATCCTCAAGAAATTTTTCGTCCGTAAGGATTACCGCAGCCAGAAAGTAGGATTGCAATTATACTTATCGCTACTTGCTTTCTGTCAAGAACATGCCTTTAAGGCGCTGTTACTGGACACTCCCGCCGTAGCGACGGCTTCCCACCGGTTTTATGAAAAAAACGGATTTGTACGCATTCCCAAAGACGAATTACCCATTCCCTATGAATTTCCTGACAGAAATTCCTATTTATACATAAAACAGCTTGCAGATAACTAAGTATAATGGCAAATATCAGCCGTAAATAGCTGATATTTGCCTGACAATATGACATTACTTCAATCTGTTATATTCTCCATCGTCCACCGCTTCCAGCCATTCATTGGAACCATTCTCACCGGGAACTTCAACTGCCAGATGGGAAAACCAGCTATCCTTTG
>JAMPHJ010000101.1 GCA_023663465.1 Muribaculaceae bacterium
AATTGCGTCTATTCTGACGTTTTTTGCTGCCTCTTTCCTGGTGGAAAGTAATGCGGTCATGGTGTTGCGCGTGTTTGCGCCGACTATTTTTTTTTCCGGGCTATTAGGCGTTCTGAGAGGGTATTTTCAGGCGCACGGTTCTATGGTCCACACCTCGATTTCCCAGGTATTGGAACAGCTTTTGAATGCAGTGGTCAGTATGCTGGCGGCGTATCTGTTAATCGGCACGGTGGCGGATAAAGGCGATACGACGAAGGCGATTTACGGCGCTTCTGGCAGTGCATTAGGAACGGGCGCCGGCGTTTTGACAGCGCTTCTTTTTATGTTCGGCATGTATCGGTTAAACGGCAGTTTTTTCCGAAAAAGAATCCAGAGGGACCATACAACCCATCTAGAAAGCTATCAGGAAATTTTTAAAATAATAATAACAACCGTTACCCCATTTATTCTAAGCACTTTCATTTATAATTGTTCTACGGCGGTCAATATGACTATCTATAAGAAAGTCATGAAGTATGTGGCGGAAATGGATCAGTCTACGGCAGCGATTCAGTATGGCATTTTTGCAACCCAGGCGATATCCATTGTCAATATCCCGATTGCGATTGCCTCTTCTATGTCTTCCGCTTCGATACCGGGGATTGCCTCTTCTTTTGCAGTCGGCAATAAGAAAGAGACCAGGCATAAGGTGGGACAGGCGATTCAGCTTACGATGCTTCTGGCGATTCCCTGTGCGGTTGGTCTGTTTGTACTGCCCAAACCCATCGTTCAGTTTATCTTTCCGCAGAAGGAGGCGCTGGATACGGCGGCAGGGCTGCTTAGGATTCTTGCCGTCACCGTTATTTTCTATGGTCTGTCCACTTTGACCAACGCTGTCCTGCAGGGGATGGGTAAGGTCAATCTTCCGGTCGTCCATGCCTCGATATCGCTTGTCTTACAGACAGGGATTCTGGCGGCGCTGCTTTTGTACACGGACTTAAATCTGAGTGCGCTGGCGGTGGCGAATATCGTTTATTCCCTGATTATGTGTATTTTAAACCATGCCGCAGTCAAAAGATATCTGCGGTATCGTGAAGATGTTATTAAGACCTATCTGAAACCCGGAATCGCCGCTGTCTGCATGGGTATCGTGGCATACGGCGTTTATCAGGGCGTCTATTATCTCATAAACCTGAACCGAATTTCGTTGCTTGTGGCGATAGGGGCTGCTGTGATGGTTTATTTTGTCCTCATTATCAGGCTGGGAGCGGTGGAAGAGTCCGAGCTGCTGAATTTCCCCAAAGGAGCGATGCTGGTGCGTATCGCGAAAAAACTACATCTGATGAAATCTGTGTCTGATGAAATAAAATAACATTAGTTATTAAAAATCATTTCTATTTCCCGTGCATAAAGCTTTGCCAATGAGAAATAATAACATTGATACAATTATGCAAATCAGAATCAGGAGGGATTAACATTGGCAAATTTATCAGAGCTTGAATTACAGAATCTCCGTCACCTCATGGGCGGATATGACGTCACCCACTGCAAAATGAAAGAATACGCAGAGTGCGCAACAGACAGTCAGGTAAAGCAGTTTTTTGAAAAAGGCGCGCAGTCGGCAATGCAGAACAAACAAAAATTAATGGATTTTCTGGGTTAGAAATGGAGGGCGTGTAAGATGCAGATGCAGGAAAAAACAATGGTAGCAGATACGTTAACGGGAATCAACGGCGAGTTGGTACGGTTTGGGGAAATGATTCCGCAGACTGAGAATAAAGAGCTGAAGCAGACTTTGAAACAGTTTAGAAATGCCTGCGAACAATCGCAGGAAGAGCTGTATCAGATTGCGCGTGAGAAATCCTATTATGTGCCGGCAGCAAAAGCGACACAGGCGGAAATCGACCATGTGAAATCTTTATTTACCGAAAAAACAATTTAAACAGCAATGATGTATTTAAAATCCCCTGCAGGTTTCCAGAACTTTCGGAAACGGCGGGGGATTTTTGTACAATAAGAAATTTCTCCGCAATTTTCTTGTAGCATGTATTATAGAATCGGCATTGCAGGATTGCCTTCTGATAGGGAAGAGGATAGCATTCCTATGGTATCTGCTGCAGCCCGGAGATGTCGGAGTCGATTGCCATAGAGTAGTTGGTGTAATATACGACGAAGCCGGGTTTTGCGCCGTTGGGCTTTTTCACATTCTTCTTCTGCAGGTAGTCGATTTCCACTTTTTCCTGCTCCCGTCCTTTCGAGTAGTATGCGGCAAGCCGGGCGGCTTCTTCAAATGTGCGGTCGGGCAGTTCCTTGCCTTCTGTTTTGACGATGACATGGGAGCCGGGCTTTTTCTTGGCGTGGAACCACCAGTCGTTGCCGGTTGCGACTTTAAAAGTCAGTTCATCGTTCTGATAGTTGTTTTTGCCCACATAGATATGGAAGCCGTCGGAGCTGAGATAGTGGAAGGGTTTGCTTGTAATCTTGCTTTTTTTGCCGCCGCCTTTCCTGCGGATATAGCCGCTTTCAATCAGTTCTTCCTTAATCTGGACGAGGTCTTCTTCTACGAGGGCGATATCCAAAGCGGCAGAAATGGACTCTAAATGTTCGATTTCCGCTTTGACTTCGAGTGTCAGCTCGGAAAGGGCTTCATAAGTACGCTTTAATTTCCCGTATTTGTCAAAATATTTCTTGGCGTTCTCAGAAGGCGTCAGCGTGTCGTCAAGCGGAATGGTAATCATTTCGTCGGTATAATAATTTAACGCTTCCAGAGTCTTGGCGCCTGGCTGGATTCCATAACCATAGGTATTTAATAATTCTCCATAAATCCGGTATTTGTCGCGTTTTTCCGTATCCTGTATTTGTCGTTTTTGTAAATCGTATTTTTTGATATTCCGCTCCAGCGCCGTCTGGACGATTTTGCGCAGGTCGGCAGACTTTTGGCGGATTCTTGTCAAGGTATTCTTTTCCTCATAATAGCGTTCTAAGACTTCGCTGATAGAAGAGAAGCAGGTGTTATCTTTCCCGGCATAAATGGACAGGGGAAATGCAGCAAATTCGATTGGCGATTTCTTCTCATAAATGATAGTCGGTCGAAAAGAACCTTCCCGAATCTGTTGTAATAAAGAAGTTAAAACAGCATATAACTTTTGATAATCTGTATCCGTCAGTGCAGAAGTGGGCATATCGCCGTCTATCTGGGCACGATGACAGATTTCCTGCGCCATGACAGGAGAAAGCCCGGTATAGACGCAGTAGAGAGCCTTATAAATGGGCGCCGGAAAAGATGACAGCTGATATTGAAAACGCTCTTCCGGGGACTGATTAGTGGGCTGACTGCCTTGGTCAATTAGGGAAAACGGGTCAGTTTTCTTCTGGGTCTGTGGAATGAAGTATTCTTTGCCCGGCAGTACTTCCCGAATCGAGCTAACCATAGCGGAAATATGCTTGATACTGTCGATGATGAGATTGTTCTCATTGCAGAAGATAATATTGCTGTGTTTGCCCATGATTTCGATAATCAAGGTTTTGCGGCATAGGTCGCCCAGTTCATTCAGATGTTCTAAGTGTATCTGTACGATGCGTTCCAGACCGGGCTGGGTAACTGACAGAATTCTTGCATTTTGTAAGTGCTTGCGAAGCAGCATACAAAAGCCCGGCGCAGTCATCGGGCTTGGCTTATTTTTGTCCGTCAGATAGATAAGCGGAAGAGAAGCGTCCGCAGATAATAACAGCCGATATTGTGTGCTGTTATTTTTTACGGTAAGTAATAATTCGTCCGTTTCCGGCTGGGCGATTTTATAGATTCTTCCGCCGGTCAGACAATCATTCAGTTCTTTTACAATATTTGCAATGGTAATACCGTCAAATGCCATGATGACTCCTTTTCCAGTTTAGGAAATCCCCCGCCGTCTGGCAGGGGATTTAAGATTTTACGGGAAAACATATTTCCTATGATTACTATTATAGTATTAACACATATTAATGATAACATAAGTTATTTACATAATTCAAATTTCTGTACCATTTCATTCAGCGTCTCAGCCTGGGAAGCCAGTTCTTCTGAAGTTGCAGAAGTCTCTTCTGAGGCTGCGGAGTTGTCCTGAATGCCGCGGGCAATTTCTTCGATGCCGATACGGATTTGTTCCATGCTTTCCGCCTGCAATGCAGCGTTTTCAGCCGTATTCTTAATCAAATCGTTGACACGATCTACCGCATTTACGGATTCTTCTAAGGAAGCCATGACATCGGTTGCAATGGTATTTCCTTTGTTAATTTCTTCCATAGATACACCAATTAAATCTCTGGTCATGCTTGCTGCCTTGGAGCTTTCTAGCGCCAGCTTGCCGATTTCGTCAGCGACAACTGCAAAGCCTCTTCCAGCCTCCCCGGCGCGGGCAGCTTCTATGGAAGCATTTAAGGACAGAAGGTTTGTCTGATCCGCAATTTCTTCGATTGTCTGGATGATTCCGACTACCTGCTGGGATGTCTGACGGATTTCGTTCATGGCTTCCATCATCATCTTCATCTTGTCCTGATTCTGTTCCATCATGGTTGTAACCTGGGCGGTTGCCTTTGCGGAAGCTTCCGCCTCTTTGTGGCTGCTTTCTACCTGGTCCGCGACCGTATTGGTGGTTGCGGCAAGTTCTTGTACGGATGCCGCCTGCATCTCTGCGCTTTCTGCAAGTACCTGGGAAGCGTTTGCAAGTTCGGAGGCTCCGATGGATACTTTTTCAGAGCTTTCGTTGATGCCTTCCATGACTTTATTCATGGAAGAAGAGATATTGAGCAGCGCGATTTTGATTTTCTGAAATTCGCCTACATAGTCGTTTTTCAAGTGAATCTGTAGTTTTCCGTCTGCAATCCGCGCAAGCGTCTCGGAAGTCTCGTCTATGTATACGATGTATTCTTTCAGCCGTCTTACAGTCTTGGAAATCGAATCCCCAAGCTCGCCGATTTCATCTTCCGCCGTGATATCAAGATGCACGTCCAAATCTCCGGCAGCAAGCTGCTGAGCTGTTTGATTCAGCTCCAGAATCGGTTTGGTCAGGTTTGCGGCGCTTCTCTTGATGCTGAGCGCAATTAAGAAGATACCTATGATAAAGATAACAATGAGCGCGACAACCATTCCGATGAGCATGGAATAGTATTCCAGCATCGGCAGGTTGCTGATAACGGTATAGCCCGTGTCGCCTACGGAACCAATCATACCATATTTCGATACGCCGTTTATCGTATATTTTGTGAAAAGGTCTTCATTTGTGACTACTGCATCTTTCACGTTCTGCGAGATGTTCAAATCGGCGATATTTTGCTGCAGCATATCGCTCTGCGGGTGATACAGGATGGAACCTTGATCGGACAAAAGCAGAACATATCCTTTTTTCCCAATCTGATATTCACTCATGACATTTGTCATCTGGTCAAGGGAAACGTCCAGACCTACCGCACCGAGCGCTTCTTTGGTGTCGCCGTCATAGACGGGGGCTACTGCGCTTAAAATGGTCTTTCCGGTACTAGGGTCCACATAAGGTTCTGTCAGAATGGTTTCCCCGCTTTCAATGCAGGAGTACCATACGCGGCCGGTAATAACCCAGTCATCGCCCGATGTGTAACCATCGGACTGCGTCAGCACGCTGGCGTCTAAATCCGCAATCCAGGCGGTCATAATGTTTTCAGGATCTGTATCGACGATATCGGCAAGATTCTTGACAACCGTATCGATTCCTTCCGTCTGCAGGATATCGCCGCCGGCTTTGGTATTAGTCAATACGTTTCGTATTTCCGGGTTGACAGCAAGATGTTCTACACTTTTCGTATATTGATCAAAGAAGCCGCTTAACTGATGCGCCGCAGACCGGGACTCCAGCGTCAGCTCCTTTTCCTTTGACGTCATGATTGCCCACCATACCATACATATAGCAACGATTGCTACGATTACAAATACAAGGACAACGCTTTTGCCAATCTGGGACAAGATTTCATCGGCAATTCGTTTCCTTCCCTTTTCGGGTTTCTTTTTTTTCTCCCCCATTTTAATCCTCCTCTGAAGAGTGTGTTAAATAGTTACTATTCCATTGTAGTCCTTTTTTCTTATTTATACAAGCGAATCAGAAAAGAAAAATGGATAAATGCGACAGACGAGTTACGCAGCATGGATAAAAACCTTGTCAATTCGTGCCGGAAGCCGCCAAAACGTCCGCTTGACTAGAAAGACGGATTATTCTATAATATTATCGGTTACACATACGGGGAATTATGATTCTGGGGGATAACTATGATTAAGAGCATGACCGGTTTTGGCAGATGCGAGATTGTCGAAGCGGATAGGAAAATCACGGTAGAGATGAAATCTGTCAACCATAGATATCTGGATATTAATATGAAGATGCCGAAGAAACTGAATTTTTTTGAGGCGGCAATCAGAAGTGAATTGAAAAACTACATGCAGAGGGGCAAAGTGGACGTTTTTATCACTTATGAGGATTATACCCAGTCCAATGTCTGCGTGAAGTATAATAAGGAGCTTGCTGTCGAATATATGCGGTATCTGAATCAGATGGCGGAAGATTTTTCCCTGGATAACGACGTGAGGGTTTCCGTTTTATCCAGATACCCCGAAGTGCTGAGCATGGAAGAGCAGACGATTGATGAAGAAGAGCTGTGGCAGCTGCTTCGTAGAGCCATCAAAGGTGCGGCGGAAGGATTTGTAGAGAGCCGGATCAAAGAAGGGGAGAACTTAAAAGAAGACCTTGTCGCCAAACTGGATGGTATGTTAGGGCATGTGGAATATATCGCTGCACGTTCGCCGGAAATCATGAAGGAATACCGGGAGAAACTGGAAGACAGGGTGAAGGAGCTGTTAGGAGATGCACAGATAGATGAGAGCAGAATCCTGACGGAAGTCACCATTTTTGCAGATAAAGTATGCGTTGATGAGGAGCTGGTGCGTTTAAGGAGCCATATCGAAACGACCAGGGACAATCTGATACAGGGCGGAAGCATCGGGCGGAAACTGGATTTTATCGCGCAGGAAATGAACCGGGAAGCCAATACGATTCTTTCCAAGGCGAATGATTTGGAAGTATCCAACCGCGGCATAGAGCTGAAAACCGAGATAGAGAAAGTCCGTGAGCAGATTCAGAATATTGAATAAAGGCGGGAGCGATGTTGGGAAGACTCATTCATATAGGGTTTGGCAATGTTGTCAATACCGGGAAGATTATAGCGATAGTCAGTCCGGATTCTGCGCCGATTAAGCGTCTCGTGCAGAAGGCAAAGGAAAACGGGACGGCGATTGACGCGACGCAGGGAAGAAAAACCAAGGCGGTACTGATTATGGAAAACAGCCAGATTGTATTGTCGGCGCTGCTTCCTGAGACGATTGCTGGCAGGGCGCAGACAGAAAGTGGAGATACGGATGAAGGATAAAGGAATTTTGATTGTCATATCCGGCTTTTCGGGAGCGGGTAAAGGGACGTTGATGAAGAAACTGCTGCAGGAGTATGATAATTATGCTTTATCGGTGTCGGCGACAACGCGCAAACCGCGTGTAGGTGAGACGGACGGCGTCGAATATTTTTTCCTGGAGCAGGAAGAATTTGAGGAAAAAATTGCAGCGGGCGGTTTTATAGAATACGCCTGTTATTGTAATCATTACTATGGTACGCCGAAGGATTATGTGGAAAAGCAGTTAGAGGCGGGCAAAGATGTGATTCTGGAAATCGAGATTCAGGGAGCCCTGAAAGTGCGGGAGCAATATCCGCAGGCGGTTCTGCTTTTTGTGACGCCGCCGAATGCAGGGGAGCTGAAACGCAGACTGGAAGGCAGGGGCACTGAAAGCACAGAAGTGATTGAACAGCGCATACGCCGTGCAAAAGAAGAGGCGGAAGGCATAGAGGCTTATGATTATCTTGTTATCAATGATGATTTGGAAGCCTGTACAGCCAGACTGCATGAAATCATTCTGGCGGCGCATGATACGCCAGTCAGAAAGAAAGAATTTATAGAAAATATCAGGGCAGAATTGAAAATTCTTGCGGAAGGAGCAAAATAATGTTACATCCATCTTACACAGATTTAATGAAGGTCGTAAATAGTGAAATTGAGGAAGGCGAGCAGCCGGTTGTGAACAGCCGTTATTCTATCGTTATGGCAACCTCGAAAAGAGCGAGACAGCTCATTGCGGGGGACAAGGCTTTGGTGGAAGATGCGGAAGGCAAGAAGCCGCTTTCTGTTGCCGTAGAGGAACTGAATCAGGCGAAAATCAGGATTTTAAGTGATGAAGACGAACAGGACGAAGATGAATAAAAAAATACTCTTTATCTCGTTAGGATGCGACAAAAATCTAGTCGATTCCGAAAAGATGCTGGGTCTTTTGTATGAAAAAGGCTATGAATTTACCAATGATGAAACAGATGCTGATGTTGCAATCATCAACACCTGTTGTTTCATCAACGACGCCAAGCAGGAAAGTATTGATACGATTCTGGAAATGGCGGAATTGAAAAAAAGCGGCACGGTTTCCGGCCTGCTTGTAACGGGCTGTCTTGCGCAGCGGTATCGGGAAGAAATAAAAAAAGAGATTCCCGAAGTGGATAGTATCATCGGCGTGGCGGCAATTGATGAGATTGCAGCGGCGTTAGATAAGCTTTTTACGGCAGAAAAAAGCCAGAAGATAGAGGATTATTATAAAAGTCTGAATGCCATTCCGCTGGCGGATACGAAACGGATTCTGACGACCGGAGGGCATTATGCATATCTGAAAATTGCGGAAGGCTGCAACAAACGTTGTTCTTATTGCATTATTCCGAAAATACGGGGCAGCTATCGGAGCGTCCCTATGGAAACACTCATAAAAGAAGCAGAGGAACTGGCCGCGGACGGCGTCAAAGAGTTAATTTTAGTGGCGCAGGAAACGACGGTTTATGGTGTAGATTTGTACGGCGAAAAGACCCTGCCTAAGCTGCTGCGCAGAATTTGCCGGATTGAGGGAATTTGTTGGGTGCGTATTTTATATTGTTACCCGGAAGAAATTACCGACGAGTTGATTGAAACCATAAAGGAAGAGCCGAAAATCTGCCATTATCTGGATTTGCCAATACAGCATGGCTGCGACCGTATTCTTAGAAAGATGGGGCGCAGGACGAATAAACGGGAATTGGTGGAAATCCTTGGGAAGCTTCGGGAAAACATTCCTGATATTTGTCTGCGGACGACGCTGATTACCGGATTTCCGGGAGAGACAGAGGCGGAACATGAGGAACTGATGGCATTTGTAGATGAGATGCAGTTTGACCGTCTGGGCGTTTTTGCTTATTCCCAGGAGGAAGATACAGAGGCGGCTTCCATGCCGGGACAGATATCTGAGGAAGTCAAAGAAGAGCGGCTCTCGGAGCTGATGGAGCTGCAGCAGGATATCGCGTTTGAGGCGGCGCAGTCCATGACGGGCAAGGTTTTAGATGCGATGATTGAAGGAAAAATCGCGGAAGAAGATACTTATGTGGCGAGAACCTATAAAGATGCGCCGAATGTGGACGGATTTCTTTTCGTGAATACAAGACGGGAACTGCTGAGTGGGGATTTTGTGAAAGTCAGGGTGACCGGAGCTTATGAATATGATTTGATTGGAGAAATAGAGGATGAATTTACCGAATAAATTAACGATGTTTCGCGTAATCCTGATTCCGTTTTTTGTACTTTTCATGTTGGTTGAGATAACAAGCGTGGATAAATGGATTGCGCTGGCAATTTTTATCATTGCCAGTCTGACGGATTTACTGGATGGCAAAATTGCAAGGAAATACAATCTGGTCACGAATTTTGGCAAATTTATGGATCCCCTTGCGGATAAACTGCTTGTCTGTTCGGCGCTTATCTGTCTGGTGGCGATGGATAAAATACCGGCGTGGATGGTTATCGTCATCATTGCGAGGGAATTTATCATCAGCGGTTTCAGACTGATTGCATCCGATAACGGTGTTGTGATTGCAGCAAGCTATTGGGGAAAATTTAAGACCACGTTTCAAATGGTCATGATTTGTCTGATGATTGCGGATATCGAAGCAATAGCCATCCTGACGACAATCGTTATGTGGATTGCAGTGCTTTTGACTGTGATATCCTTGATTGATTATCTGGTTAAGAATAAAGATGTCATGAAAGACACGAAGTAATTAGGAAGCGCGGCTTATCGGGCAGGAAAGGAACAGGGTATCGGGATGATAGTAGAAATTATTTCCGTTGGCACTGAAATTTTGTTAGGCAATATTGTAAACACCAATGCCGCATATCTAGCTGAGAAATGTGCAGGAATCGGGTTGTCCTGTTATTATCAGGATGTGGTGGGGGATAATGAGGAGCGTCTATCCAGTGTGCTGCAGACGGCGCTTTCACGTTCAGACGTCCTGCTTCTTTCTGGCGGACTCGGACCGACCCAGGACGATTTGACGAAAGAAACGGCGGCAAAAGCGCTGGGCAGGGGACTTTATCTGCATGAGCCAAGCAAAGAAGCGATTGCGACCTTTTTCCAGGACAGAGGAATGGAAATTACGGAAAATAACTGGAAACAGGCGATGGTGCCGGAAGGCTGCACCGTGATTGAGAATCCGAATGGTACGGCGCCGGGCATTATTATAGAAGAAAACGGAAAACACATCATATTGATGCCTGGACCGCCTGGCGAGATGATTCCCATGTTTGAGAATGCCGTGATGCCGTATTTAAGCGCATTGGTGCCCGGTATCATTTATTCCCAGACCGTTAAAATATGCGGTGTCGGAGAGAGCAAGGTAGAATCTATGGTAGAGGATATGATTAACACGCAGAGCAACCCTACCATCGCGACCTATGCCAAGACCGGGGAAGTGCATCTGCGGGTGACTGCCAGCGCGGAAAATGAGAAAGAAGCGAAGAAGCTGTTAAAACCTTTCGTGAAAGAACTAAAGGGACGCTTTGGCAACCATATCTATTCGACACAGGAAGAAGTTACCTTGGAAAAAGCGGTCGTAGATTTATTATGCGCCAACCATCTGACAGTCAGCACGGTAGAATCCTGTACCGGCGGTATGCTATCGGCGAGACTGATTAACGTACCCGGCGTTTCGGAAGTCTATAAAACAGGATACATTACCTATTCCAATAAATCCAAGCGCAAGATTCTCGGTATCAAAAAATCGCTGTTGGAAAAACACGGAGCGGTCAGCCCTGAAATTGCAAAGGAAATGGCAAAAGGAGCCGCACTTTTTACCAAAGCGGACGTAACGGTGGGCATCACAGGGCTTGCCGGACCAGAAGGCGGTTCGGAAGAAAAACCAGTGGGGTTAGTCTATATTGCATGCAGTGTGTGCGGGCGCATTACCGTGCAGGAATATCATTTCAGCGGCAGCCGCATGAAAATCCGCGAGAGCAGTGTCTCTGCGGCATTATCCCTGATGCGTGAGTGTATTTTGCAATATTACAGCGAAGTGACCTTCGGGGCGAAAAAATCATAGATATTTACGACGGGATAGATGGAATAGAATGAGATAGGATTAATAGGGTAGGAAAAGAAAACTACAGACAATTTGAGAGAAAGCGCAAGAGGAGAAGAAAAAGATGAGTGATCAGACTCAGAACATGGAACAATCCCCATTAGAGCCGGAACCGCAGGTAGAGACGATACAGCCGGAGTCAGTTGTGGAGCCGACGGCATGGGAGCCACAGGTAGAAACGATAGAACCAGAGTTTGTCGCAGCGTCTGCAGCAGCGACAAACTCTGGTTC
>JAMPHJ010000102.1 GCA_023663465.1 Muribaculaceae bacterium
GATTTCGATGCCAAAATACGGCATCTAAGTACCGGCGTTTTCACAGTACCTGCTTTTGGATTGTATCTTCTGCACAACTACACACTTTTAAATTGTTGTTTCGCAATTGTTTATTTATAGAGAAGGGGAAGGAGTATGGCTGTTGCTATGAGGTTATTTAAAAAAGACGGGCACAGGTATGAAGAACGTCTCAAGGCGCATTTCGAGCGTCATCGCAGGATTTATAAGTTGTTAAAACGCTACGGGGAAGATATTATCAATTCCGAGAATTTTAAGATGACAAAAGGACATTTGCAGCATGGAAGCATGACGGTCAACGGGCATTGCATGAATGTGGCAAGATATAGTCTGATTTTAAATAAAAAGCTGGGTCTGCACTGTAACAAACGGGATTTGGTGCGGGGATCCCTGCTGCACGATTATTTCTTATATGACTGGCATGACAAAGAGTATCTTGCCAAGCGGCAAAGGCTGCATGGGTTCCATCATCCGCGGATTGCGCTGCAGAATGCGGATAAAGAGTACGATTTAACGGACATACAACGTGATATTATAAAGAAACATATGTGGCCCTTGTCGGTGGTTCCGCCTGCCTGCCGGGAAGCGTGGGTCGTTACGGCGGCGGATAAATATTGCTCCCTGATGGAAACTATCGGTGTTCACAAGGGGCATGGAAAGCAGATTGGGGCGTAATGCAGGATAAACAGACATTATATGACATGCTTGTCACTTATGGGGAAAACGGTTTTTACCCCTGCCATATGCCGGGGCATAAACGGAAGGGCAGCGGTATGTTGGCGGACGCCTTTGGGATGGATATTACGGAAATAGACGGTTTTGACAATCTGCACTGTGCGGAAGGCGTTCTGAGAGAGGCGCAGGATAGGGCGGCAAGGCTGTATGGCTCGGAAGAAACGTTTTTTCTCATAAACGGCAGTACCTGCGGCGTGCTGGCGGCGGTGCTTACTGCGACGGACAGACAGGAGACCATATTGATTGGGAGGAATTGTCATAAGTCGGTCTACCATGCGGCATTTTTACAGGAGCTGCAGTTACGGTATCTGGTTCCGGAGGAAATTGCGGAGTATCAGATTTTTGACGCCATAGCGCCGGAAGCGGTGGAAGAAGCGCTGGAGCGTTACCCGGAGTGCAGGGCGGTGGTGATTACTTCTCCGACTTATGAGGGCGTAATAGCGGATATTGCAGGAATTGCCAGAGTGGTACATGCGAAAGGGAAAATCCTAATTGTGGACGAGGCCCACGGAGCGCATCTGGGACTGGCGCAGGGAATACCGGAGAATGCAGTCAGGCAGGGAGCGGATATTGTTATTCACAGTCTGCATAAGACGCTGCCTTCCATGACCCAGACGGCGTTATTGCATGTGAACGGCGGCCGCATTAACCGTATGAAACTGCGCGGCTATCTGAGGATGCTGCAATCGAGCAGCCCTTCTTATGTGTTGATGGCGAGTATGGACGCCTGTATTTCTTTTCTGGAAAAACAGTCTGCGTCTTGTTTTGATAAATTGATGCAGCATAGACGAAATTTTATGGAACAGGCAAAAACCTATGCCCATATTCAAATCGGCGATGAATGGGCAATTCGGGATAGAGGTTATCAATTAGAGGCGTGGGATATCTGTAAAGTGCTTATTTCCGTCAAAGGAAGTTCCATGAGCGGACAGGAGCTTTATCAGACGCTTCGCAGCGAATTTCATTTACAGTTGGAAATGGCGGCGGAGGATTATGCGCTTGCGATTATGACGATAGCGGACGAGGCAGAAGATTGGCAGAGATTGGCTGACGCATTACGGCGGATTGATGGTAGGATAAAGAAGGTAGATACAGGGAAACCGGTTTTTACAGAATCGTTTCCTTTGCCGGAAGTAAAGATGACGATTGCCCAGGCGCTGCATAAGCGTTACCAGGATGATGTAGTTCATGCAGGAAGGGACGCATTTCGCGCAGATAGCACATTCCATGCAGGGGATGGCGGAAAAGAAGCGCCGCTGGCACAGGCAATGGGACAGATTGTGGGAGAATTTATCAATCTATATCCGCCGGGGATTCCGATTCTGGCACCGGGCGAAATGGCGGATGAGAAGACGATTGGACGGATACAAAGGGCGCTGGATATGGGATTGCCGGTGCAGGGCGTCTCGGAAGCCGGGACGGTTGTCATCCTCTAAACCAGTCAGCTTTGCCAGAACAGACATAATTCCCGCGAAGGTCCTTGAAAAACGCCAGCACTTAGTGAAAAAGGCGCAGCGCGGCTTTTGAACTTAGTACTGTTGCATTTTTCACGGAGCGAGAGCGTGCCGACAAGGGATTTATGTCTGTTCTGGCAAAGCTGACCGAAAATGGATTTCCGCGCGCTAGAAACGTCGGCATTGAAATTCCAATCAAAGTATGGCATTATAAATAAGGAAGGCACTATTTTATGGGAAAAATAGTATGCCTGATGGGCAAAAGCTCATCGGGAAAAGATACCATTTATAAAGGGTTATTGGAGCAGAAGGCTGTCAGACTATGCCGGATAGTACCCTATACGACGAGACCTATCCGCGCAGGAGAGCAGGACGGAGTGGAATATTTTTTCACGGATGAGGCAGGATATCAGGAGCTTGCAGGGCGGGGCGATATCGTTGAGTCGAGGGAGTATCATACATGCCACGGCGTCTGGCGGTATTTTACCGTAGCGGATAAAGAGCTGGATTTGACAGAATGTTCTTATCTGGTAATCGGTACGCTGGAAACTTATGAGCAAATTGGCAGATTCTATGGAAAAGAAAAGGTACTGCCCATCATGATTGAGCTCGATGACGGCGTGCGCTTACAGAGGGCGTTAGATAGGGAAAAAGTGCAGGGTCATCCGCGTTATCAGGAAATGTGCAGACGTTTTCTGGCGGATGAGGAAGATTTTTCCGAGGAAAAAATGAAAGCGGCGGGCATTACGCAGATTTTTCGCAATGATGATTTGGAACAGTGTCTTGAAAATATTATGCAGTATTTGAAAGCGTGTGGTTTGTAAGGCGTGCATCATCAAGGCTGAGAGAAAGGCATGGTTATTTGAGTGGATATTAAGGTAAACCAGGTACAACAGAATATGCCGGTAGAGCAGGTGCAGCAGCAGGCGCAGGAGGCGGACGGCACATTTAAATTTACCCTCGTCAGCAGAATCGAGGAGCAGGAGCTGCAGAATGCGCTGACGCAGATGATGGAGGAAATTACCAGACAGGGGGATAAGCTTGCCAAGCACCGGGATATCAAAGATATGAAACGGTATCGCGCTTTGATTAAAGATTTTATGAATGAAATCGTGAATCGTTCCCATGTTTTTTCCAGAGAGAATTTTCTGGACAGGAAGGGGCGGCACCGCGTCTATGGAATCATCCGTCTGGTTGATAAGAATCTGGACGAGCTGGCGCAGGAGCTTGTAAAAGATGAAAAGGACAATCTGGCTATTTTAAATAAAATCGGGGAGATACGGGGATTGCTGCTGGATATCTTCACATAAGCTTCACGATAGGAGGGAAAGCATATGGCAAAATTTGCAGATATTATCGGACAGGAGCAGTTAAAAGAACACTTACAGAATGCCATTTCCATGAATAAGGTATCGCATGCGTATATTATTAACGGAGATAGAAGCTCCGGTAAAGAGTTTATTGCGAAAGTTTTTGCCATGACTTTGCAGTGTGAAAAAGGCGGGATAGAGGCGTGCGGGGAATGCCATTCCTGTAAACAGGCGCAGAGCATGAACCATCCCGATATCATTTATATATCCCATGATAAACCCAATACTATCGGTGTAGAAGATATCAGAATGCAGATTAACAACGATATCGGAATCAAGCCCTACAGCGCGCCTAAGAAGATATACATCATGAATGAAGGGGAAAAAATGACGGTACAGGCGCAGAATGCGCTGTTAAAAACGCTGGAAGAGCCGCCGGAGTATGCGGTTATCCTGATTTTGACGACAAATGTAGACACACTTCTGCCTACGGTTTTGAGCCGCTGTGTTGTTTTGAATATGAAGCCGGTTTCAGACAAAGATGTGAAACGTTTTCTGATGGAAGAGCTGGAAGTACCGGATTATAAGGCGAATATCTGCGTGGCGTTTGCAAGGGGCAATATCGGCAAGGCAAAGATGCTTGCTACGAGTGAAGAATTTGACAAAGTCAAGGAAGAAGCGGTTACGTTAGTAAAAAATATTCACGATATGGAAATCAATGAGATTGTAAAAGCAATCAAAAAGATTTCGGAATATAAATTCGACGTGACGGATTATCTGGACATTCTTTCTGTCTGGTATCGGGACGTGCTGCTGTTTAAGGCGACGAAAGACGCAAACAGCCTGATTTTTAAAGATGAAATCCAGGCGATTCGCAAGACTGCTGACAGAAGCGCTTATGAAGGAATCGAGACCATTGTTAAGGCACTGCAGCAGGCAAAGAGGCGGTTGGACGCCAATGTCAATTTTGATTTGACGATGGAATTACTGCTTCTGACCATTCAGGAAAATTAGACGTCATTGCAGGAATACGGAATTACATTCTTTCAACCGCAAATTTGTGCTGACATTGTAGATGTCTTGGGCACATAAATTCGCACGTTGAGAAAGGAGCATAGTTATAAATATGATTAAAGTAATAGGAGTGCGGTTTCGCACTGCAGGAAAAATATATTATTTTGACCCAGGTAAATTGAATATCAAGCGCGGAGATCATGTGATTGTGGAAACGGCGCGGGGAATCGAATACGGCACCGTCGTGGGTGAGCCGAGGGAAGTGGAGGACAGTAAGGTCGTTCAGCCGCTGAAGGCGGTTTTGCGTATCGCGACGCCGAAAGACGATGAGCAGGAGGCGGCAAATAAGGAAAAAGAGAAAGACGCTTTTCAGATTTGTCTGGAAAAAATTAGAAAACATGATTTGCCCATGAAACTAATCGATGCGGAGTATACGTTTGATAATAACAAGGTACTGTTTTATTTTACAGCGGACGGACGTATCGATTTCAGGGAGCTGGTCAAAGATCTGGCGGCGGTTTTCAAGACAAGGATTGAGCTGCGCCAGATTGGTGTGCGGGATGAGACTAAAATTGTCGGAGGTATCGGTATCTGTGGCAGACCGTTGTGCTGTCATACCCATCTTTCCGAGTTTGTCCCGGTATCCATTAAGATGGCGAAGGAGCAGAATCTGTCCCTGAATCCGACCAAAATTTCGGGTGTCTGCGGCAGACTGATGTGCTGCCTGAATCATGAAGAAGAAACCTATGAGGAACTAAACCGGAAACTGCCAAACGTAGGGGATTTCGTGACGACCTCGGACGGTCTCAAGGGCGAGGTGCATAGCGTGAACGTCCTACGGCAGCTTGTAAAAGTCATCGTAGACGTGGATGATGAAAAAGAAATTCAGGAATATAAAGTTGAGCAGCTCCGTTTTAAGAAAAAACATAATAAAAATCATAAAGTAGACGTCAATGAAGAAGAATTAAAAGAGCTGGAAAAACTTGAAAAACAAGATAGCAGCAAATCGAAGCTGGATGATAATTAGAAAAGCCTGTGCAAAGTCCGTGTACAGACTGAGAGAAAGATATGGATATAGAAGATGGAAACCGATAGAAACGCCATGCTGAAAGAGAATGAGAGAGTGGATGATTTACAGCGCAACGGATATCAGATTATTCAGAATCCGGGGAAATTCTGTTTTGGGATGGACGCGGTTCTGTTATCCGGTTTTGCAAGAGTGAAAAAAGACTCTACGGTACTAGATTTGGGAACAGGGACAGGCATTATTCCGATTCTTCTGGAAGCAAAAACCGAAGCGGCGCACCTGACTGGTCTGGAAATTCAGGAAGAAAGTGCGGATATGGCGCGGCGCAGTGTGCATTTAAACGGGCTGACTCACAAAATAGACATTGTGACAGGGGATATAAAAGAGGCAGGAAGTCTTTTTGACGCTGCTTCTTTTGATGTTATTACTTCCAATCCGCCTTATATGATTGGGCAGCACGGACTGACTAACCCGGAAGATGCAAAAGCGGTGGCGCGGCATGAAATCTTATGTACTTTAGAGGACGTTATCGCACAGGCGGCGGGACTGCTAAAACCCGGCGGTAACTTTTTTCTGGTACACAGACCCTTCCGGCTGACGGAAATTCTGACGCTGCTACATCAATATAAGCTGGAGCCTAAGCGGATGCAGATGGTGCACCCTTTTATAGATAAAGAGCCAAATATGGTTCTGATAGAGGCAAACCGTGGCGGAAAGCCGCGTATGAGAGTGGAAAAACCGTTGATTATTTATAAAGAGCAAGGGGTGTATATGCCGGAAATTTATGATATTTATGGGTATTGAGGGGGAAAATAAAAAATGTCAGGAACATTATATTTGTGCGCAACCCCCATCGGCAATCTGGGCGACATGACTTACCGGGTGCTGGAAACCTTGAAAATGGTCGATTTGATTGCCGCGGAGGATACGAGAAACAGCATCAAGTTGTTGAATCATTTTGATATCAGGACTTCTATGACTAGTTACCATGAATATAATAAAATAGAAAAAGCGGATTATTTAGTGGAACAACTGCTTTCGGGGAAAAATATCGCCCTGATTACAGATGCGGGAACCCCGGCGATTTCGGACCCTGGGGAGGTGTTGGTGCAGAAATGTATGCTTGCCGGGATTCCGGTGACTTCCCTGCCGGGTGCAGCCGCCTGTATCACTGCGCTGACGCTGTCGGGGCTTCCCACCAGAAGATTCTGCTTTGAGGGATTTCTGCCTTCGGATAAAAAAGAAAGAGCGGAAATACTTACAGAGCTTCAACAGGAGTCCAGGACGATTATTTTATACGAAGCGCCGCATCGTCTGATTAGGACGCTGGGGGAATTAAAAGAAGTTTTAGGCAACCGGAAAATTACCCTGTGCAGGGAATTGACGAAAAAATTTGAAACGATCCTGCCGACCACGTTAGAAGATGCGCTGGCAATGTACGAGCAGGAAGAACCCCGTGGGGAATACGTTCTGGTCATGGAAGGAAAAAGCCGTCAGATGAAAAAGGAAGAGGAAAAACAAGACTGGCTGGCACTGACTATCGAGGCGCATATGGCGCTTTATGAAGAGGAGGGGATGGATAAAAAAGAAGCGATGAAGCAGGTCGCCAAGGACAGGGGCGTACCAAAAAGAGAGATTTATCAGTATTTATTGAATAAGTGAGTTGACAAAACTGTCAAAATCCGTAAAATAAGATTGACAAACAGATATGAAGATAATATACTTTGAATGTCAAACTAATTTTGAAACGAATTTTTGAGAAAAAAGGAGAAGGAAAATGTTAGAGAGAGTAAAAGAAATTATTCAGGAACAGTTGAATCTGGATGGTATTGAAATTACGGAGGAATCTTCCTTTAAAGACGATTTGGGAGCGGACTCTCTGGATTTATTTGAATTGGTTATGGCTTTTGAGGAGGAATACGGAATTGAGATTCCTTCAGAAGATTTGGAGCAGATTACAACTGTCGGAGCTGTTATCGAGTATATGAAGAGTAAAGGCGTAGACGCATAAATTTGACGATTGCATGGAGTCAGGGTCTGGAAAATACTCTGGCATGGGGATGATTATGAAAACAAAGATTACGGAACTTCTGGGAATACAATATCCGATTATTCAGGGCGGCATGGCATGGGTCGCAGAGTATCATCTTGCAGCGGCTGTTTCGGAAGCGGGCGGTCTTGGGATTATTGGCGCGGGCGGCGCGCCGGCATCTTTTGTCAGGGAACATATTCAGAAAGTAAAAGAGCAGACGAAGAAGCCTTTTGGCGTTAATATCATGCTGATGAACCCGGAAGCGGATCAGATTGCGCAGATTGTTGTGGAAGAAGGCGTCCAGGTTGTTACGACAGGCGCCGGGAATCCGGGCAAATACATGGCAGCATGGAAAGAAGCGGGCATTAAAGTCATTCCCGTCGTTGCCAGTGTAGGTCTTGCAAAAATGATGGAACGCGCCGGCGCGGACGCAGTGGTTGCAGAAGGCACCGAGTCCGGCGGGCATATCGGAGAAGCGACGACGATGACCCTCGTTCCTCAAGTAGTAGATGCGGTTACAATTCCCGTAATCGCAGCGGGCGGCATTGCCGATGGAAGAGGATTTGCCGCAGCGATGATGCTGGGCGCACAGGCAGTCCAGATGGGGACAAGATTCGTTGTTGCCAAGGAATCGATTGTGCATGAGAATTATAAACAGAAAGTCATTGCAGCGAAAGATATCGACACTGCGGTAACAGGCAGGACAACCGGACACCCGGTTCGCTGCATCCGTAATAAGACGACAAGAGAGTATCTGAAATTAGAGCAGGAAGGCGCTTCTTTGGAAGAGCTGGAAAAACTGACGCTGGGCGGTCTGAGAAAAGCGGTAGTAGAAGGCGATGTCATCGAAGGTTCTATTATGGCGGGGCAGATTGCGGGTCTAGTCAAGAAGGAGCAGACCTGCGAAGAGATTATCCAGGAAATGATGGAACAGGCGGAAGCGTTATTAAGATAAGGATAGGGAGTTCTGCAAATGGACTCCCTTGCCTATTATCAGATACTTTGATAGTCAAAATATTTGAGCTATAAAGTTTGCAAGGAGGTTACTACTATGGGCAAAATTGCATTTATGTTTCCGGGACAGGGAGCGCAGTATGTAGGGATGGGCAAGGATTTTTATGATACGATTCCTGTATGCAGGGAAATGTTTGAGCTGGCGTCAAAAATGAGCGGACTGGACGTAGAGTCCATTTGTTTTGAGGAAAACGATAAGATTCATATTACGGAATATACGCAGATAGCCATGCTGGCAGCGGAAGTTGCCATGCTGAAAGCTATTGAGGAAAAAGGTTTGAAACCGGACGTGACAGCAGGTTTAAGTCTCGGCGAATATGGCGCGCTTACGGCAAGCGGCGTCATGACGCCGGCAGATGTATTCAGAATCGTGCGAAAAAGAGGCATCTATATGCAGGAAGCCGTACCAGAAGGCGGCGCGATGACGGCGGTACTTGGTCTGGATACGGAAGTGATTGAGAAAATCTGCGAGGAAACGGCGGGCGCAGTGACAGTAGCCAATTATAACTGTCCCGGTCAGATTGTCATTACCGGGGAAGCAGACGCCGTTCTGGAAGCGGCGGGCAAGATGACGCAGGCCGGGGCAAAAAGATGCGTGCCCCTAAAGGTAAGCGGACCTTTTCACTCACCGATGCTTACTGGTGCAGGGGAGAAACTGGCGAAGGAGCTGGAAGAGGTTACAATCGGGGAAATTAAGATTCCTTATATCGCCAATGTGACCGCCGATTATGTGAGGAAAGCAGAAGACGTGAAACCGTTATTGCAGAAGCAGGTTTCTTCTTCTGTGAAGTGGCAGCAGACCATTGAGAAGATGCTGGCGGATGGCGTAGATACTTTTATCGAAATCGGACCGGGCAAAACGTTGTCGGGATTCATGCGCAAAATTAACCGGGATGTGAAGACCGTCAATGTGGAAAAAGTGGAAGATTTAGAGAAGCTGGAAGGTTTGGAAAAATAGCGGGCTTGTGAAAGCAATAGGTTAAAAAGAAGATTTTGCAGAATAGAGAAGCTGAAGGAAATGAAATAGGGAGGGATTATCGGAATGCTGACAGGGAAAACGGCGCTTGTAACGGGTGCGGGACGCGGAATCGGACGACAGATTGCGCTGACGCTGGCGGAGTATGGCGCAGATGTTATCGTAAATTATAATGGCTCGAAGGAAAAGGCGGAAGAAGTGGTCCGCGAAATTGAGGCAATGGGCCGGAAGGCGGCAGCCGTCCAATGTACGGTGGCTGACTATGAGGCGTGCGGCAGGATGATTACCGAGATGCTTGCGTTATTCGGGCATATTGATATTCTGGTTAACAATGCAGGGATTACGAGGGATAATCTGCTGATAAAAATGTCGGAGGAAGAATTTGACGCCGTAATCGAGACAAATTTAAAAGGAACTTTTAACACGATGAAACATATGTATCGTCCCTTTTTAAAACAGAAGGCGGGAAGAATTATCAATCTTTCCTCTGTTTCGGGCGTTTTGGGGAATGCAGGACAGGCAAATTATGCCGCTTCCAAAGCCGGAGTCATCGGGCTGACAAAATCGGTGGCAAGAGAGCTGGCGAGCCGGAATATTACGGTCAATGCTGTTGCGCCGGGCTACATTGATACGGATATGACGCAGGCAATGACGGATGCCGCCAAAGAAGCTACACTGGCGCAGATACCGCTAAAGAGGGTTGGGACGACGAAGGATATCGCAGAGACAGTTGCTTTTCTGGCAAGCGATAAAGCGTCTTATATCACGGGACAGGTTATTTCCGTGGACGGCGGCATGGCAATTTAAGAGAAGAAAGGAACAGGTATTAGGATGAGTAGAAGAGTTGTTGTAACAGGTATGGGCGCGATTACGCCGATTGGTTTAAGCGTGGCGGAGTTTTGGGACAGCGTGAAAGCGGGTAAGACTGGATTTGGGGAAATTACGAAGTTTGACGCATCGGAATACAAATGTAAACTGGCTGCGGAAGTAAAAGGCTTCGAGGGCAAAAATTATATGGATTTCAAGGCAGCGAAAAGAATGGAATTATTCTGCCAGTATGCGGTAGCCGCTGCAAAAGAAGCCATCGAAGATGCAAAACTGGACATGGAAAAAGAAGACCCGTTCCGGGTGGGCGTTTCCGTTGGTTCGGGAATCGGTTCTTTACAGGCGATGGAAAGAGCCCACAGCAGGTTGTTGGAAAAAGGACCTTCCCGCATGGAACCGCTGCTTGTGCCGCTGATGATTTGCAATATGGCGGCAGGGAACGTATCTATCCAGTTTGGGCTGAAAGGAAAAAGTCTCAATGTAGTGACAGCCTGTGCGACGGGAACCAATTCTATCGGCGAGGCGTTCCGCACGATTCAGTACGGCGAGGCGGAAGTGATGGTTGCGGGCGGTACGGAAAGCAGTATTACCCCGGTAGGCATTGCCGGTTTTTCCGCATTGACGGCGCTGACCTCTTCGGAAGACCCGGCAAGATGCTCCATTCCTTTTGATAAAGAAAGAAGCGGTTTCGTCATGGGTGAAGGCTCTGCAATCGTCGTATTAGAGGAATTGGAACATGCTAAAGCAAGGGGCGCTAAGATTTATGCGGAAGTAGTCGGATACGGCTGTTCTTCCGATGCGTACCATATCACTTCTCCGGCGGAAGACGGCTCCGGCGCGGCAAAAGCAATGGAATATGCCGTGCAGGACGCAGGTACAGAAATGAACGAAATAACGTATATCAATGCACATGGGACAAGCACTCACCATAACGATTTATTTGAAACGCGTGCAATCAAACTATCGTTTGGCGAACATGCAAAAGATATTAGGATTAATTCCACGAAATCCATGATAGGGCATCTTCTCGGAGCGGCGGGCGCGATTGAATTTGTGACCTGCGTAAAAGAATTGCAGGAAGGCTATATCCATAAAACTGTGGGTTATCAGATACCGGACGAAGAATGCAATTTAGATTATTGTAAAGAACCGGTGGAAGGGGAATTTCTGTATGCGCTATCCAATTCCCTTGGATTTGGCGGGCACAATGCGAGTCTGCTT
>JAMPHJ010000103.1 GCA_023663465.1 Muribaculaceae bacterium
TTTCAGAAAACGTGCTGTGGATTTGCGGTCATATTCATACTGTGCCTGTTCCGCTTTGTAACCGTTTACTTCGTCCTGCAACCGTTGGAGCTGATATAGTATTCCCTCCGTGCCATTCCCCCATGTTCTTTTTCAACGCTCTTCTTATAACCTGCCCCGCTTTTCCAGATTTCTTCCAGCTTTGTTTCGTCAAAAAATGTCTGCACCTCCTCATACAGCAACGGCTGGTTCCCTTTTAATGCGAGTACATAATCGCCTTTCCCATCCACTGTCTGCATGAGCAGCTGCACTGTCAGTTCAAAAAAATGCTCCGTATTTATATTCCCGATAACAAGGCGGAACGTATCATCCGTAGGGACGCCATAGGGAAGTTCAAGGTATTTCCTAAGCCACTTTTCCTTGTAAAAGCTTCGATCTCTTCCCATTCATTGGCATTTCCCAGCATTGCAAAAAAGTGATCGTGATAATATCGCCAGGCAGGTGTCTTGTGTAAGACGGGTGGCAGTAATCGGGCACTGCGTCCGCATATTTTTTGATTTTTTCAATCAATGCGTCGCTGCGCTCGATTGTTTCCGCCGAAATACCATTTTCTTCTAAAATATCCTGTAAAGCCTGTAACTTTGTAGATCTTTTTTCCATTTTTATTTTCCTTTTCTGTTATAATTGTTCTAAAATAATTATAGCAGACAAGCCTAAAAAAGGAAATGCAGTAAAACCACATTTCCTTAATATTTTTGTAACTTTATAGTTTAATCTGCATATGGCTCGGTCTCCTTGCTGTTTCTATGCCTGCCGTTTCCAGTTATTATGATTTTACCATAAAACAGCTCATACATCAAATAATCCCCAAAGTTCTTTCATATGATAATACCACACCGGACGGTATACGTTATAATCGCCTGCGACATAGAGCGCAAAGACTGACAAAATCAAATATAATATTGTAATGAAGCAGAGAACTGCAATCCCGCGGCACCATGTTGTCTCGGAAATTTTATAGGCAGACGTATTTTGAGATGTGTAGTATCCGTCAATCCAAATAAACATAATGATAAACGCTGCAAGATAGAATAAAATACTGAAATCAGCGATATATCTTGTCAAAATTCCTGACATTTGCACATCCGCACAGACAATAATGAATGCGCCAATCAAACTAATACTGGTAAATAAAAGTGCTTTCTTTTCTTTCAGCTTTGCACGGCAGCGGTAGATCAGGAAGCAGGGTAATAAAATAACATTTGTTGTGAAAATTCCGCCAATGTTGCCTTCATATATGGTTCTTCCCTGATAAGCAGTCTGAAACTGTGTAGTGCTGATATAGGGAAATTCAATGTTGACGGATGCCGGTTGGAATAAGAATGTCCATATCCCCGGAATAAGGCGGGCTATGTGAGACCCACGCTTAGTCATGTCATTTGTGGTCAAATTGTATGCTGCACCAAAATCAAACGGTGAATCAAATCGTGCCGCGTTGTACCACATCAGAAATGCAGCCACTACAATATAAGGAATACAAAATGCGGCAAAAAGCAGCAGATGTCTGCCGATATTCTTTTTTTTAATATCTTTGCACATGGTATTCCAATGCTCCGCAAAAATTGGCAGCGCAAGAGCGCTTGCCATCAAAAGCTGCGGCCGGCAGCCTGCAACAAGCGCCATACAAAGAGAACCTGCAGGAACCATCCATTTTTTACAGTTTTCATATTTTATGGAATAGCGAAGCCAAAAATATAATCCCCATACCGTAAAATCTACAGCAGCCATAATCGCCATATTATAAATACAGATACGCTTTGCAAAGATTAAAGTTCCGACGCCCAGCATAAATGTGACCTGAAACAGATAATACAGCTTTAATGGCATTTTTGAACAAAATTTTTGCACTAAAGCATTTACAAGCATAAAGGTTCCAATCATAAGGCTGATTAGAAAAAGCATATATGGAATCTCGTGTGCCAAATCTGTATCGGTAAGCAGATAGTATGGCAAATATGTTAAAATAACAGGTGCTACTCCAAAATACACATAGATTTTGCCATTATAGTAAACATAATCCCACTTGTATTTTTCAATGCCCAGACTCCGTCGTTCCGCCCTGTCATACGGGTTTTCAGCCGATAGAAGCCGTTCATCCACATCACCACCGTCCAAATAGACATTGCCAATTGCGAGAGCGTGTGTTAAATCAGTATATTCATCCATTGTAGCAAGCCCGGAACTGTCGTTTCCAACCAGAGTTAACGGAAAAACAATGGTAATTGAAAGAAAAAGAATTAATCCGGAAGTCATTATCTGCTTTTTGGAGTCTGGCTGGTAATAGGTGTCATATGACGAAAAAAATAATGCGCGGATTATGAGATACAACAAACACATAACAAGAATTCGTTCAAATGAAAAAAACATAGGTACAGGCTGATTGAAAACAATATCCTTAACCTCAATGGTTGTGCCTTCCTCATAAGGAAAAGTCAGTTTTAACGTTTTTAAAATCCCATACGGATAAATAGAAATATAATTGCATTTGCCCAAAAAAGATGAAATCACTCTGTTGTTTACGCCGTAAGCGTCCCTGCTTCCCTCATCAGTCATATTAAGCCTGACTGTCAGGACATTTCGTGCTTCTTCTTTTGTTGTCCATATATTAAGGTACACATTTTTGATTTTTTGGTCAATATTTCTAATTTCTAAATAGGAATCACCCCCCCCCAATGACATAAGTGTCGTCTGCTCCTAAAAGAGCTCCCGTTTCCGTATATATTTCATCAATATGAATGGGGTGATAGCCAGATGTTATCCAAAAGGAGTGGTTCCATACAAACACCTCAATTAGTAATATGATAATTACCGCGATAATAGTTCGTTTCCAGTTCAATGTTTTTATTTTATTGGACATAAATTTCACTCTTTCTTTTCCCAGACTGTGTATAAAGTATTTCCACTTTACATAACATGCAATATACCGATTAATTTTAATATATTTTTAATATTTTAGCAATCATTTATTCCATTTGAGCAGCATAATTTCTGTTGAAAAAAAACATTAAAACCCGATTTAACAGATTTTCTGTTATCTCAATGATTTTAACTACTACCACACGAAACCGATCAATCTTGGCTCATCAGCTGAGAGCCATCTGTTTGTCCAGATAAACCGGTTAAGTGTTTCAGAAATCATTGAACTTCTTGATTTTTCTGACCGCACCCATTTTTACAGATTATTCCAAAAGGAATTTGGTATAACACCGAGGAATTATCGGTTACAGCAACGGAAAAGCGAAAAAGAAGACCTGTGATTCAGCAGCGTTGAAGCCATGAAAAAAGGGGCTGTCAGTTCAAATTTCCCGACAGCCCCTTACTTATCATTTCAATAAATCGTCTTCCCAAACTCATACGCCTGCTTCAAATAATCCGTTTTATCTATCTGCGGTCTGCCATTCGTATCGCCGCACCCTCCGGCAAGCAGCATCCCTTTATCATGGAATCCGATATAGTTAACCAAGGTAAACTGATAATAAGAAACTGCCTGCTCAAATGTCCAGAAAAAGTTATCGGCAGAAGTCATCATCAAGGCACAGTCCTTCACCGGATACTTTTCATATCTTCCCAAGGGCGGATTGGTATCTTCCTCCGCAATACAGTAAAATCTTTCAATCAGCGCCTTCATTCTGGATGAAATCGTCCAGAAATATATTCCACTTTATGTCCTGCTTCTTCTGCTCCCTTTATAAAAAAATCTACCAGCTGTGCCGTGTTTCCATTTGGCCTTCCGCCGCCTTGTATAACAAGTATATTTTTCATCTGCTTATTCCCTCCCAAATTCTGCGTTTGCCTTAATAAGCAAAGCCAATGAATAATCCCAATTTTATCCAATTTTCCTGACGCTGTCCCGTGCTATCACATGGACGGGCAGCCGCACTTCTTTTTCAAAACTGCCGCCCTCCTGCCAGCTTTTTAAAATTTCCATTGTTTTCAACGCCCGCAGCTCCATATCCTGATGTACTGTTGTCAGTCTCGGTCTGACCATTCCACATTCCGGGATATCGTCAAAACCAACCACCGAAATATCCTCCGGCACCCGGATATTATGATCCATCAAGAAATTCATCAATTCAATGGCATATAAGTCCGACGCTGCAAAAAGCGCCGTATATTTCCCAAATTCCGGCAGGAAAGTCTTATAGAAGGCAATCCGTTCCTTCTTAGTCATCGGTATCAGGCATAGCGTGTCATACCGGGGCGCCACCGCCCGCTCTTCCACCGCCTTTCGCAGCCCCAGATACCGCTCATGATCCATATCCTCATCATTGTCCGCCAGAAAAAGAATATCCTTATGCCCCATATCCAGCAAGTAACTGCCCATCAGAAAACCGCCGGAAAAATTGTCCAGCGTAATGTTGGCATATCGCTCCACCTCTTGGGCAAATCCATCATAGACGATAAACGGCACATGTATCCTGGCGCGAAGATTTTCATAATCCTGCTCGCAAAAACCAATCAGAATCAGTCCCGATACATTCCACATCGAGGCATACTGGATAATATCCTGAATCTCATGGGTTTTTTTCAGCATCATAAAATAACCGGACTGCTCGATTGCATCCGATAAATAGTCGATGCTGCCCATGATAAAGGCATCCTGCAATACTCTCTTCTCATATTTCTCATGGTCATTTACGATTACACAGATAATCCGGGAATCGTTCTGCGCCAGCAAAATACCCGCCATACTTGGAATGTACTGGCGTTCTTCCAAAAGTTCCTGCACCCGTTTCACGGTTCTGTCCGATATTTTCTTTGTTTTGCCGTGGATGACATTGGAAACCGTCGCCGTACTGACGCCCAATTCTTCCGCAATATCTATGATTCTGACGCGTTCCATCTGGATTCCCCCTGCCAGCTTTTTTTACGCCTATTCCCGCATCACCGCCAGAACCATCTGGGCGGTTTCCGCCATACCTGTGCCGCTGTCCATGCTGCATTTCTGGATATAACGGTGCGCCTCCTCTTCCGTCATATGGTTCCGCTCCATCAGAAGCGTTTTTGCCTCTTTAATCAATACGAGTTCCTCTTCACTGCGTCTCTTCGGTCCCTGCTTCGCCTTCCTGCGCCTTCGCAGAATTGCATGACTCATCATGGAAACCGTGTTTGTCAAATCGTGTACCTTTAAAGGCATCGTCAGCCAGACAATCTGATTGTCCACACAATCGTTTATCACATGCTGGGAAGCCATCACCAGCATATCGATTCCAGCCGGAAGGCATTCGTGTAATTCCGAATACAGCATATCCGTCAGCTTGTAGCCGCATATGACAATCCCGTCGCCCCATTCATCTATCTGGCTCAAAACCTGCGCTCCCGTTGCACAGACTCCTGTCACGGAAAAACCATTTTTCAAAAGAATACTCCGAATGCCTTTCGCATCTTCTATTTTGGGCAGGGCTATCATGATATTGACCACACGCTCACCTCCCTCGCGCCAAATTTATCGTATCATCGCTTTTTCCTGCTTAAAAATTATTCAGGTATTCCTTGATTTCCCAGTCTGTCACCTGCGAACGGTAACGATGCCATTCCTCTTTTTTAGCGCTGATGTATCTGGCGTAAGTATGCTCACCCAACACTTCTTTGACAAGTTCGTCTTTTTCCATATCATAGATAGCCTCTATCAAAGTCCCCGGTATTTCTTCAATCCCATAGGACTTCTTCTGCGCCTCGTCCATCTGGAAAATGTTGCAATCCACGCTCGGCGGCGGCATAATCTGATTCGTAATGCCGTCCAGTCCCGCCCTCAGGCACACCGCTAGCGCAAGATAAGGATTCGCCGACGGATCGGGGCAGCGTAGTTCTATCCGGGTTCCTTCGCCGCGGGATGCGGGAATCCTGATTAAAGGGCTTCTATTAGTCGCGCTCCATGCGATATAAACCGGCGCTTCAAATCCCGGTACAAGTCTCTTATAAGAATTGACAAGCGGATTGGTAATCGCCGTCATGCCTTTCATATGTCTCATAATACCGCCGATAAAATAATATGCTTCTTTGCTGAGACCATGCCTGTCACTCTCGTCTGCAAAAATATTTTTTCCCTCTTTGGACAAGGACATATTAATATGCATACCGGAACCGTTTACGCCATATTTCGGCTTGGGCATAAACGTCGCATGCAGTCCATGCCGCTTGGCTATCGTCTTGACAGCAAGCTTAAAAGTCATAATATTATCCGCCGTGGCGAGTGCTTCGTCATAGCGGAAATCTATTTCATGCTGGGCAGGCGCCATCTCATGATAGGAAGCCTCCACCACAAAGCCCATTTCCTCTAATGTCAGCACCATGTCGCGTCTCGTATTTTCCCCGAAATCCGCGGGTCCCAAATCAAAATATCCCGCCTGTTCGTGGGTGCTTGTAGTCGGCATCGCATTTTCATCCGTATTAAAAAGGAAAAATTCACACTCCGGTCCCACTTCAAAAACATAGCCCATATCCGCGGCTTCCTTTACGGCGCGCTTTAAGATATAACGGGGATCTCCCTCAAAAGGTTCGCCGTTTGGTCTGTATACGTCACAGATTAGTCTTGCCACCTTACCCTGCTGGGGTCTCCAGGGAAAGATTTCCAATGTTCCAAAATCCGGGTGCAGGTACATATCGGATTCTTCGATTCTTGCGAATCCTTCTATCGAAGAGCCGTCAAACATACACTGATTATTAAGCGCCCGCTCTAACTGGCTCACCGTAACTGCGACGTTTTTCAGATTGCCAAAAATATCAGTAAACTGCAGACGGATAAATTCTACGTCTTCCTCTTCTACCAGCCGGATGATATCCTGCTTTGTATAATTCTTTCTCATGTTCTTCCTTCCTTTCCAAACCTTCCGGCAATAGAACGTCTGCTCCACGCACTTTCCATTGTCCAGATACCATGTCACGAATATGAAAACAGGCATTCTTATTCCCTAAAATAAGAACGCCTTTGTCCTGTAACAGAATAACATTTGACGGATATGTTTGTCAATCCTAAGTCATAATATCCATTCCTGTTTCATAAAATGATAAAAAGATTTTCTATGAGGATATTTTATGAGTTCCAAAACCAAAATTGTTGTGCTTCATGTCAAAGAATTAATATATACCGGCATCTTTGCCGTGCTCGGTATCCTTTTTATCGTCCTGCTCATTATCATGTTTCTGCCGAAAGATGAGAAAAACGATGCAGTTCCCACGATAACGCAGACGAGCGCCAACACCTATGTGCCCGGCGTATATACCACCTCTTTGATTTTGAATGATAATGTCGTGGAAATAGAAGTCACCGTTGACGAACAAAATATCAACTCCATACGATTAGTCAATCTGGACGAAGCCGTTACGACAATGTATCCTCTGATTCAGCCCTCTTTTGAGGACCTTGCCGACCAGATTATCACCAATCAGAGTTTAGATGGCATTACATATCCTGATGAGAGCAAGTACACTTCCATGATTCTGTTAAATGCCATAACCACCTCTTTGGAAAAAGCAATTGAACCGGAAATGGATACAACCGTAGAGATAGATACTGACGCTTATGTGGAATAGCACAATCCAATACAAAACTGCATCGTCCGACCATGTCCTGTCCGGTCAGGCGATGCAGGCTTTTTCCTCCGATATCATAACTCTTCTAACTGCTTCAGCCACAACTCCCCGCTGGCATCAGAAGGCATACGCAAATCTCCTCTTGGAGACAGGGCTACGCTTCCCACTTTCGGTCCGTCGGGCAGACAGGAGCGTTTAAATTGTTGTGTGAAAAAACGCTGGTAAAAAGTTTTCAACCATTTTAAAATTACCTCATCCGTATATCTTCCAGCAAAAGAAGTCTGCGCAATCCGGTAAATCTTCGCCGGTTCAAAACCGCATCGCAGCATATAGTATAAAAAGAAATCGTGCAGTTCATAGGGCCCCACCAAATCCTCCGTCCTCTGGGAAATCGTACCATCCACCGGGGGCAGTAATTCAGGACTGACAGGTGTGTCAAGAATATCCAGCAGAATTTCCGTAAGGCGCTCATTCTGGCAGGTATCGGCATAATAGCGAACCAGATGCCGCACCAATGTTTTCGGTACGCCGCAGTTGACGCCGTACATGGACATGTGGTCGCCGTTGTAAGTAGCCCATCCAAGGGCAAGCTCCGACATATCGCCCGTACCGATTACCATACCCCCCGTCTGATTGGCAATATCCATCAATATCTGCGTCCGTTCCCTTGCCTGTCCGTTCTCATAGGTCACATCCTGTACGCCCACGTCCTGCCCGATATCCCGGAAATGAACCGTCACGGCTTCCTTGATATCCACTTCCCGCAGCCCCACACCCAGCTCCTTCGTAAGTTTACAGGCATTCTCATACGTCCTGTCGGTGGTGCCAAAGCAAGGCATCGTCACCGCCAGAATCTTTTCCCGCTCCACTTTCAACAAATCAAAGGCGCGTACTGTGACTAAAAGCGCCAGCGTGGAATCCAGACCGCCGGATATTCCAAGGACGGCTGTTTTGGCGCCGGTATGCTCATATCGTTTCTTCAATCCATAGGACTGAATGGATAGAATTTCGTCGCAACGCTTATCCCGTTCTTCCTTTTTGGAAGGAACAAAGGGCATCGCATCGAAAACTCTTTCCAGCTCCGTATCCCCTTCTTCCAGATGGAATGGCACTATCTTGTACTGTTCTTTGCCTTCTGTCATAAAGCTGCTCATCCTGCGCCGTTCATGATTCAGCCGGTGGATATCCAAATCCGCATAGATGGTCTCACAGCTAAAACGTTTCGCCTGCGCCAGAACCGTGCCGTTTTCCGCAATGATATTATGTCCGCCGAAAACCAAATCCTGGGTGGATTCCCCTTCACCTGCGGAAGCATAAATATAACCTGCAATCAGTTTCGCGCTGGCGGATTTCACCAACATTTCCCGGTAACTGTCTTTTCCTATCGTCTCATTGGAAGCCGAAAGATTCACAAGCACGCTCGCCCCTGCCAGCGCATGGGCGACGCCGGGAGCCTCCGGCGCCCAGATATCCTCGCAGATTTCGCAGCCGATTAGTAAATCTTCCATACAATCCGCCTGTAGTAAAATATTTGTTCCGAAAGGGATTTCCTCATCTTCTAATAAAAAAGGCTCTGGAGTCTGGTTGCCCGGCGTAAAATGTCGCGTCTCATAAAACTCTGCATAGGCGGGAATAAAGCGCTTGGGAATCATCGCCAGCACCGCGCCATCCTGAATCACCGTCGCCACATTATACAGTTTCTGGTCTTTTTTCACAGGCAGCCCTACAAACACCAACGCATCATTTCCTGCCGACGCATCGGCAATAACGCGCAACTGCTCCTTGGCGCCGCGTAAAAGCAGTTCCTGCAAAAATAAATCGCCGCAAGTGTATCCTGTCAGACATAATTCTGGAAAAACGATAATCTTTGCACCTTTTTCTACCGCCGCCTCCATACATGCACATATCTGGTTTCCGTTATAAACCGTATCTGCGACCTTTATCTTAGGTGTTACTGCCGCTACTTTGATAAATCCATGTTTCATATCCTTTCGCACCCTTTCCTTGCGTCTTGTTTCTGATACGCCCTGTCAGTTCCTGTATGCAGTGTCCGTCACAAGCTCTTGTAATTCTTCCACTGTAAACTGATAGTTGGTGTTACAGAAATGACAATGCAGCTCTATCTCTTTTCCTTCTTTTATCATATCCTGTAGTTCCGTTTTTCCCAGACTAATCAGCACCTTTTTTACCCTATCCTTCGTGCAGTCGCACCGAAACTTCAGGGGCGTCTTATCCGTAATTTCCAGTCCCATATCGCCCAGCAGAAGTTCCAGAATCTGCTCCGGCGTATTGCCTTCTTCTAATAGTGTCGTCACAGATGGAAAAGCAGCGATTCTCTCTTCCAGTCTCGCAATGATATCTTCCTGGGCAAAGGGCATCAGCTGTAAGATAAAGCCCCCCGCCCGTTTCACCGTATTGTTTTTTTCCATAAGAACACCCAACGCTACGCAGGATGGCACCTGCTCCGAAGCGGCGAAATAATAGGTCAGATCCTCGCCAATTTCCCCGGTCTGCAATTCCACCTGGGAAGAATAGGCATCTTTCATTCCCATGTCTTTGATCACCGTCAGATACCCTCTGCCAATCACACCGCCCACATCCAGTTTTCCCTGCGCATTGGGCGGCATCATCGCCTGCGGCAACTGCGCATATCCCTTGACGTTTCCGTGTGCGTCCGCCGTCACAATCAAGCCTTGCACCGGTCCGTCGCCGCGCACTTGCAGCGTCAGCATGTCTTTTTCCCCTTTTAACATACTTCCCATAATACAGGCGCCCGTCATCAGTCTGCCGAGACCTGCGGTAACGACCGGGCTTAAATTATGCTTGTCCCTTGCCGTTTCCACCAAATCCCTTGATGTGACCGCAAAAGCGCGAATCTGCGCATCCGCCGCCGTTGCCCTTATCAGATAATCAGCCATTTCTATTCCCCTTCCCGTGCGGTATCTCTTCGGTATCTCTTATAGATATTTCATCCTATAACGTTTCTCTTGCCTTCCCTTGTTCCCTTGCCACGACGATAATCCGCTCGCTCTCTTTTCTTACCTCACCATGCGTATCGCCGTCTAGTGCCGTCACAAATGCCATTCCTGCCTTTTTAAGCAGAGCCTTCATCTGCTCTAACCGGTATCCTCTCTGATAATGGGTTTCCTGAAACCTCCGGAAAAGTTCTCCTTTCTTATCATTTTTCACAAAAACAGTCAAATCATACTCATTAATTTCTTCTTCCGCATGATAATAGTTTTCCCAGATAAAACTGCAATCTTCCCTATTTTCCGCAATGGTGTTATCCCCGATGACTTGTTCATATTTATAAACCGTATTAAAATCAAAAAGAAAGAGTCCGCCCGGATAGAGGTAATTGTTGATTAAGAAAAAGGTCGCAAGTATATCTTCTTCCTCCAGCAAATAGTTGATGGAGTCGCACACACTGACAACGGCGCCCACCGTACCATATAGTTCAAATTCCCGCATGTCCTGCAATAAATAAAGAATATCCAGATTCTGTTGTTCCCGTTTTTCCATTGCAATCCGCAGCATGTCCGGGGAATTGTCAATCCCTATCATATCAAAACCCTCCGCCGCCAGAAGTCCGGTCAGAGTTCCGGTCCCACAGCCTAAATCTAGAATGGAGTTTCGCTCCTGCTGCAGCAGGGCATTTTCCTGGCTGGCGGGAGTTTCAGAATAACGTCGCAATAATTCCATTAGAAAAGCGCACCACTCCTGATAGGGGGTGGCGTCCATGAAGGTGTCGTAGACTTCGGCGAAATCGGTGTAGGGGGACATTGAGGGGGGCTCCTTTCGTGAATGGGTAGTTATAGTCATTTGCGAAACTAAGATTTTGCAGCCGTCCGTTGTACAGAATATACAATCCAACGCAGGCAC
>JAMPHJ010000104.1 GCA_023663465.1 Muribaculaceae bacterium
GTTCAGGTCCGTGTGATAGCAATATCATGAGGGTTCAAGTCCCTTTTCCTGCATTATGCTATTGATAAGGAATCATAGAGAAAAGTACCGTTTTGCGGTACTTTTTTTGCAAATAGCCTTGGAGGATACGTTATGAAAAATAGGAAGTTGATTATTTTGCCGGTAGTTTTGCTGCTATTGGTATTGGGCGCCTGCGGAAATGGTGCAGGGGATATGGAAGTTATGTCTGAGGAAACATCGGATATATCGTCGGAAGAATTGTTGGTGCATTCTTTAGATTATCTGTTAAGCGGCGGGGATGAGGGGCAGGAAGTCCGGTTACAGGAAGTTAAGATGACGGAAGATGTGCAGCCGGAGGCAGCAGGAGGAAAAGAGGTCGTTATCTATTATGGAAACGGCGCTTCTGATGAATTAAAAGAAGAGTTATTATACATGGAGCAGATAACGGCGGATGAGTTGGTTGATGCACTGATTCGGCATAACATTATACCGCTGGGGACGAAGGTAAACTCTTTTGAGGAGCAGGAGTCCGAAGAGGGGAAAATGCTTTTTCTGGATTTGTCCAGGACATTCCAGGAATATTTAAGGACGATGACAGGAGAAGGCGAGCAAATCATTATTTCTTCGGTAGTGACCACATTTCTGAATGCATACGATGCAGAGAAAATAGTCATTACGGTAGACGGCGATGTTTTAGAGACAGATTATGCGGCATATGAGGAGCCTTTGGAGTCGCAGGATATAGTGGAATAAGAAAAGAAAGGGGTATCAAAATGGCGGAAGTATCGGAGCGGGAACAATTGATTTTTGACATTGCCCAGGTAGAGTGGGATATGTTTCAGCATGTTTATAATACCGGAGGACGCGCTTCCTGTCAGGACGACCCGGATACGTTTTTCCGTATGAGGATGAGTCAGTGGATGGTCTATTCAGATAAGCTGCTTCATAGTTATATGGAAGATTGTAAGCGGGCATATGAGGAAGGAAGAAATCTGATTTTTGAAAAGTACGGCAGAATGATGGAAAGCACATTTCCGGAAGAATATGAAAAGATTAAAGAATATCTGCCCGATGTGGATGGGAAAAAGGAGCTGGCGGAGCAGATTGTCAGAGTCCACTTAGAATGGGACGCCAAGATGCTTGCGCAATATCCGCATATCCGGGCGAGGGGAAGACTTGCCACGACAGAGGAAGATAACGCCGCAGACGGTTCTTCCATGGAAAGTTATCTGCGGGCGGAACTGCTTACTTATTCCACGGGGACGCTGGAGCTGTTATGGCAGGAAACCGAAGCCGCTTATCGGGAAGGCGGGAATTTGTTAAAACAGATTATCGCCAATGAGACACTATTTTACGGCTATCAGTCCCTTGAAGATGCGGAAGCAAAACTGAGTTAAAAATGCAAACGTCTGTTCACTTCATTGCGCAGGCGTTTTTTCATTAATATCGTAATCAGGGCGATGTCGATAATCACGCATACGGTTAAAACTACCGCCGACCAGGTGATGCTATAGGGCACATCGCGAAAGCGTTTAATCAGAAGCTCCAGGGCGATGCATAGGATGGGAACCTCGATAAAGAGATAGAGAGACCCGGTTAAAATGTTGAACGGGAATTTCCGCGCAAACAGGGTAAATAGTTCAATCAGGGCAGTAACCAGAATGACGATGGGCAGACCGAGCTGCCAGAACCATTCTGAGACGATGGTCAGGTAAGTAATCAGGTATAAATAAGCGCCCACGGCGGCGCCGTCGAATAGAAGAATCAGATAAACGGGCGTTTTCGTGTGAAACATTGCCGGAAACGCAAAGAAAAACAGGCAGATACAAATGCCGATGACCATAAAGGACCAGCGGGAACTCTGGAACACCAGCAGGTTTAAGAGCAGACAGGTTATACTTGTGGCGGATAAAATCACCGTCAGCAGGATGCCGAAATCTTTTTTTAACACATTCTCTACCTGCCCTCTGGAAACTGGATAGGGCTCTGTGGCAGTTTCCGGGGAAATGTGATTGGGGTTTATGACTGGCGTATTGCACAGGGGACATTCTTTTAATGACGCCTCTAGCTCGACGCCGCAGTTTACACAATAAGACATAAGCAAGACTCCTTTTTTCTGTTATTTGATATCACGGTTACTTTCAATCATCACATGGATTCCGTCCTGCACCAGTTTGCGGAAAAAATTCCGTTCTACGTCCGTTTCTGCGATGCTGCTTGCAAAATTAATCGTCAGCGTATCTTCAAAGCTGATAATTGCGCAGTTTGTGCGGGAGGAAAAAGGCTGTCCCATATAGATATCGAACCGCTCGATATAGGGTTTCATATCTTCCGGGACTTTTAATGCGCCCATATTCGTCAGCCCGGCGGAAGAATTTTTATCCTGCACTTTGGTATAAAAAGTACGGACGACGAAATCCTTAATAAAGAGAGGCACGACGCGGATAACGGGATTTCGCTGCGTCGCCGCGTTGGTCGTAATGTCGCCCCGCAGGAATTTTTCATTGATATAATATTTCATGTAATTGTGTACATGTACAACGATTTCCTCAAAAGTGTAATCGCCAAGCCGCGGGTCTATGGAAGGATAGACCATCGTGATGAAATTACGGAGCGTCTTAGACGGAAAAAAACGTCGCAGATTGACAGGCATCGCAATTCTGACGGGGCGCGGTTTGTGGGGATATGTATTTTTGCGTACGATACTTTCCTGATATTCATGCTCCTGCTTTTGCAGCAAGGCATAGAGCAAAACAGCGTTCAGATATTCGGTAAGCGTCGCATGATATTTCGAGGCAACCTGCATGACTTCCCGGACAGACATAATACCGTCAATGATATTTAAGGTGTAAAAAGGCTCTTTGGTGCCGCGGACGCGATAAGTTTTCCCGCTGGGTCTCGGCGGTCTTACACGGGCGTTGGCATAGCGCATATAGGCGTCTTCTAACTCTTCAGGGTCGGGAGTATCGTGGATGTCCAACACAAATCCCGAAGGAGTGATGGGGTGTCCTAGAAGTCCGAGATATACGGCAATCATGGTCTGTAACACGCACATGCCGCCGGTGCCGTCGCCCAGGCAGTGGTGCGCTTCTAAGGAAATCCGGTTCTGATAATAATAGATTCGGAGCAGATAGCGGTTATTTGCCTTAAACGGCATGGGCATACACGGATTCTTGATATCCGGCATGACATAAGGCCCAGGACGATTATTGGGCTCTAGGTAGCGCCAGAACACCCCTTTCCTGATGGCGACTTTATAGGTCGGAAAACGGGGAAGCGTCATATCCAGCGCCTTTTGCAGAATATCTGGCTGCACCGCTTTCTTTAAAACGACGGACAGCCGGTAGACGGAAGAAAAATCCTTCCGCTGCAGGGTCGGATAGACAATGGCGGATAAATCCAGCTTGTACCAGATTTCCTTTTTTTGTTTTGACACAGTCATTTTCCCAGCATTTGGACGCGACATAATAACTCCTTGTTGGACGATTCTCTTATATAATTATTCGACGACGCGGAAGAATGCGCAGCATTCTTTCCAAGATAATCGCGCAGCGATTTTCTTGTAGATAATTGCGCAGCGATTTTCTTGTATTATACCACAGGAAAAGGAATTTATGGTACAATTATGTAAAATACATTGCATTTCATTTCATGAGTATGGATAAAAAGGGGATATTCTATGGCGATTTCAGAAAAAAGAAACCAGAATTTAATGAATCTCATCAGGAAAGTGCATGGGATTGTGGAAAATACGGATATTGAGAAGCACAGGCAGTCGCAGGATTATTTCGGCAGCCTGCTTAGTAATCACAAAGAAGTGGAAATGAAAGAAGTCGATTTTAATGGGATTCATGGCGAATGGATATCCGTTAACAGGGCGCATATGAAAAAGTATATGATTCTATACTGTCATGGCGGCGGTTATTCCACGGGAAGCAGTATTTATGCCAGAACGCTGACGACGAAACTGGCATCTTCTACATCTATGGACGTGATTTGTTTCGATTACAGGCTGGCGCCTGAACATCCTTATCCCTCGGCGTTAGAAGACGCCGTGAAAGTATGGGATTATCTGATGCTCTTAGGATATGGGGCGAGGGATATCATCATAGCGGGGGATTCTGCGGGCGGAAATCTGGCGCTTGCCTTGGTTTTAAAATTGAAACAGGAGGGAAGGCTGCTGCCAAGGGGGGTTATTTTGATGTCGCCCTGGACGGATTTGACCGTTTCCGGGGAATCCCATGTATCTAAAGCAGCGTTTGACCCGGTTTTAAATGCGGATTATTTACAGGAAATGATTGCCAATTATGCACCGGATAAAGAGTTACAAGATCCCTTGATATCTCCGCTATTTGGCGACTATGCCGGATTTCCGCCGACTTATATTCAGGCTGGCGATAATGAGATTCTTTTAAGCGATTCTCTCATGCTGCATACGCGGCTGATGAAAGCCAATGTGTCTGTCAAGATGGATATTTTTCCGGGAATGTGGCATGTATTCCAGATGTCGCCGTTTAAGACGGCATATGAGGCAATGGATAAAAACGCGGAATTTATTTACGATATCTGTCGCTAATCAATATTATGTGAAAAATTTCACAAATGGTTAAGGGAAATTTGTATAGAAAAAAGGATTTTGGGAAAAAAGACAGAATACTATAATCAAGGGGAAAGAAAGGCGTTTCTATGAACATAAGGGAAAGTTTGGAGCAGTGGGAGAAAGAATATTTAAGTCCCTATGCGATGCTCAGCATGAATTCCAAGGGAAGGAGCAAACCGGAGGAGCAATGCGATATCAGACCGGTGTTCCAGAGAGACAGGGATAGGATTATACATAGCAAATCCTTTAGACGGCTGAAGGATAAGACGCAGGTATTCCTGACGCCGGAAGGAGACCACTACAGGACGCGTCTGACACATACCTTAGAGGTCAGCCAGAATGCCCGTACTATTGCCAAAGCCTTACAACTCAATGAAGACTTGGTAGAGGCGATTGCGCTGGGGCATGATTTGGGTCATACGCCTTTTGGACATGCTGGGGAGCGTGCTTTAAACAGAGTCTGCCCTTATGGGTTTCGTCACAATGAGCAGAGCGTCAGAACGGTGGAACTGCTGGAAAAAGACGGACAGGGTATCAATCTGACTTATGAGGTAAAGGATGGAATTTTGAACCATCAGACTTCGGGAATGCCGGAGACATTAGAGGGCAGAGTAGTCAGATTTTCTGATAAAATCGCGTATATCCATCATGATATGGACGACGCTATCCGGGGCGGAATTTTGAAAGAGTCCGACGTGCCGGAAGAAATCGGGGAAGTCATCGGCTATAGCTGCGGCGCCAGGCTGGATTATTTTATTCATGACATCGTGACGACCAGCCGGGGGAAAAACGATATCTTGATGTCCCCAGATGTGGAAACAGCCATGCAGAAACTGCGTAAATTTATGTTTGAAAACGTTTATCAGAATCCGGTTGCCAAGAGTGAAGAAGGGAAAGCGGAAGAACTGATTGAGACATTATACCATTATTATTTACAGCATACCGAGAAGCTGCCAGACTTTTTACACCGTCTGCTGGATAAAGGGGAGCCGGTGGAAAAGATTGTGTGCGACTATGTCGGCTCCATGACGGATAGGTTTGCGATTGCCACCTACCAGAATCTTTTTATTCCTAAGACCTGGCATGGTTAAGTGAAATCATGGGGATAGAAATCGTGAGGATACAGAAGATTTCGGCAAATGGGATTGAGGTGTTAAAGGAGTATTATGTATTATCCGGATGAATTGATAGAGGAAGTAAGGGCGAGAAATGATATTGTAGACGTGATTTCCGGATATGTCCGTATACAGAAGAAGGGCAGCAGTTATTTCGGGCTTTGCCCTTTTCATAGTGAGAAGTCCCCGTCTTTTTCCGTCTCGCCGGACAAGCAGATGTATTATTGTTTCGGCTGCGGGGCGGGCGGCAATGTCTATACATTTCTAATGGCTTATGAGAACTGCTCTTTCCAGGAAGCGGTCAAGGAGCTTGCAGACCGCGCGGGCGTGGCGCTGCCTGAGGTGGAATACTCCGAAGAAGTTAAAAAACGGGAAAGTAAAAGGGCGAAACTGTTAGAAGTGAGCAGGGAAGCCGCCAAATATTTCTATTATGTCCTGCGCACGCCGAAGGGAAACATCGGCTATCAGTATTTATCGGGCAGACAGTTAAGCGATGAGACCATGAAAAAATTTGGTCTGGGTTTTGCCGGCGTTACCAACAATGAGCTGACAGGATATTTGCGCTCGAAAGGCTATACGGATGAATTGATTCAGGAAGCCGGGCTTGCCAGCTTTGATGAGAAGCGGGGTATGCGCGATAAATTCTGGAACCGTGTCATGTTTCCGATTCAGGATATCAATCACAAAGTCATCGGATTCGGCGGCAGGGTGATGGGAAGCGGGGAGCCGAAATATCTAAATTCCCCGGAAACTTTGATTTTTGATAAGAGCAGGAATCTCTACGGGCTGAATTTTGCCAGAACGTCGAGAAAAAATAACATTATTTTATGCGAAGGCTATATGGACGTCATCGCCATGCATCAAGCGGGCTTTACCCAGGCGGCGGCGTCGCTTGGCACCGCGTTTACGGCGGGACAGGCGAATCTGTTGCGGCGTTATACGCAGGAAGTACTGCTTGCTTACGATAGTGACGGCGCGGGCATCAATGCCGCGCTGCGGGCGATTCATATTCTGAAAGAAAGCGGACTGCGGGGCAGGGTCGTGAATATGTCGCCGGCAAAAGACCCGGATGAGTTTATTAAGGCAAACGGTGCAGAGGCTTTCCAGGAAAGAATCGACCAGGCGGAGAATAGCTTTTTCTTTGAGCTGCGGATTCTGGAAAGGGATTATGACTTGGGCGACCCGGATGCCAAAACCAGATTTTACAGGGAAATCGCCAAGAAGCTCTGTACCTTTGAAGAAGAGGTAGAGCGTGAAAATTATATGGAAGCCGTGGCGGACAAGTACCGCATCGGATTGGAAAACTTGCGGAAGCTGACTGCATCTTACGCGGCGCAGACCGGATACATCAAGCCGGTGGAAAGACCGAAACCCACGACGGCGCGTAAGAATATCCCGGAGGAAAATGTCAAAAAGTCGCAAAGACTGTTGCTGACATGGATAACGGAAGAACCGTCTCTATATCAAGAGATTAAAAAGTATATCCAAGTGGAAGACTTTACCGAGGAGTTATATCAGAAAGTTGCAGGACGGCTTTTTGAAGATATGGAGCAGGGGATTTTCAATCCTGCGTCTTTGGTAAATATGTTTCAGGATGAGGAAGAGCAGCGGGAAGTGGCAGCGTTGTTTAATACCAGATTACAGGATATGGAAACGGACGCAGAGCGGGAAAAAGCGCTGCATGATATTATTTATACGGTGAAAAAGAATAGTTTTGAATATTATTCCGGCAGGATGGGAGCCGATGTCAGTGCCCTAAACCAAGTGATTTCAGCGAAAAAAGCGCTGGAAGAACTTAGCAAAACGCATATTTCCCTGCATTAAAGGCAAAAATAATCGCAAATGTTTAACCCGGAAAAGGAAGGATGGGCCAAGGAATGGACGAAAATGTACAGGCAAAGTTTGAAGAGCGTCTCAACGAACTCTTAAATATTGCTAAGAAGAAAAAGAATGTTCTGGAATATCAGGAAATCAGCGACTTTTTTCATGATTTATCGCTGGAAGAGGATCAGTTTGACAAAATTCTGGAAACATTAGAGCAAAATAACGTAGATGTCCTGCGGATTATTGAGACGGACGAGGTGGATGACGAGGAAATCATTCTGACGGAAGAGGATGAAGTCGATGTAGAAAATATCGACTTGTCCGTGCCGGACGGCGTCAGCATTGAAGACCCGGTCAGAATGTATCTAAAAGAAATTGGGAAAGTGCCGCTGCTTAGCGCAGAGGAAGAGATAGAGCTTGCCCAGAAGATGGAGCTGGGCGATGAGGAAGCCAAGAAGCGTCTTGCGGAAGCCAATCTCCGTCTGGTGGTCAGCATTGCGAAAAGATATGTAGGGCGTGGAATGCTTTTTCTGGATTTGATTCAGGAAGGAAATCTGGGTCTGATTAAGGCGGTCGAAAAATTTGATTACCGCAAGGGTTATAAATTTTCTACCTATGCGACCTGGTGGATTCGTCAGGCGATTACGAGGGCGATTGCGGATCAGGCGCGGACCATCCGTATTCCGGTGCATATGGTAGAAACCATCAATAAATTAATCCGGGTGAGCAGACAGTTATTACAGGAGCTTGGAAGAGAACCAACCCCGGAAGAAATTGCCGAAGAAATGAATATGCCGGTGGAAAGAGTACGGGAAATCTTAAAGATATCCCAGGAGCCGGTTTCTTTAGAGACGCCGATTGGGGAAGAGGAAGACAGTCATTTAGGCGATTTTATTCAGGATGATAATGTGCCGGTGCCGGCGGACGCCGCCGCTTTTACCCTGTTAAAAGAGCAGTTGGTCGAAGTGCTTGGCACCTTAACGGAAAGGGAACAGAAAGTGCTGCGGCTGCGTTTCGGTCTGGACGACGGACGCGCCAGAACGCTTGAGGAAGTCGGAAAAGAGTTTAGCGTTACCCGTGAGCGTATCCGCCAGATTGAGGCGAAGGCGCTTAGGAAACTGCGTCATCCGAGCAGGAGCCGTAAGTTAAAGGATTATCTGGATTGATGAGAGAGAAGATAGTTCTTTCCCAAAGACTAAAGGCGGCGGCAGGTCTGGTAACGAGAGGAAACCGCGTCTGCGATGTGGGGTGCGACCACGGTTTCGTGCCAATTTATCTGATTTTAGAGGGGATTAGTCCTAGAGCGCTTGCACTGGACGTTAGAGAAGGACCTTTAGAACAGGCGAGGGAACACATAAAAGCGTATCGCCTGGAAGCATACATAGAAACGAGACTTTCCGACGGGCTATGTGCTTACCGGTGCGGGGAGGCGGATTCTTTTCTCTGTGCCGGCATGGGCGGCAGACTGATGCAGCGGATTCTGGAAACGGATAAGGACAAAACGGATTCCTTCCGGGAGCTGATTTTACAGCCTCAGTCAGAGATAGAGCAGTTTCGCCGCTTCCTAAGGGGACAGGGATATTTGCTTGTAGAAGAGAATATGATAGAGGAAGACGGAAAATTCTATCCGATGATGAAAGCTGTTAAAGGAAAAAAGAAAAGTCTACCCTATGGGGAGAGTAAAGAAGCGTTATGGTATCAACGGATGGAAGACCGCTATGGACCACATCTTTTAGCGGAAAGACACCCGGTATTGTGTCGTTATATCCAGCGGGAAGCGCATATCTGCGAGGAGATTCTAAAGCAGCTTGAGACGAGCGGTCTAGAAGATGTGGGACGGCTTGAGCGGTATCGGGAAAAGGAAATACAGAGGCAGGACTGTCTGCGGGTTCTGCGGGACATTTACGGATACGAAGAAACTTAGTCAGAGAAAAGAGAGGGGCAGGGTGATTGGTATGGTAAGAATCAGAATAAACGGGGAAGAGAAGCTCTATGAAGAAGGCATCAAATATGAAATTATAGCCAAGGAGTACCAGCATCTTTATCAGGAACCTATTGCATTAGTATTTGTGGATGGAAAAATTAAAGAGCTGATGAAACGGGTTGACAGAGATTGTGAGCTGGGCTTTGCCACTTATGGGGACGCCATCGGGCACAAAACCTATGTGCGCTCTGCAATCATGCTGTTGATGAAGGCAATCAAAGATGTGGCGGGATTTGAAGTGGCAGCGGCTACGAAAGTAGAGTTTGCAATAGGCGCCGGATATTATTGTCGGTTAAAAGATGGTTTTTCCCTGGATAATAAACAGATTGCGCAGATTAAGCAAAGAATGCGGGAGTTAGTAGATGCGGATTTGTCGATTACCAAGAAGGCTTATCCGGTGGAAGAAGCCCTTGCCTTGTTTGAAAAATACCATATGATGGATAAGGTGAAGCTGTTCCGTTATCGGAGAAGCTCTACGATTAACGTATATTGTATGGGCGATTATTTTGATTATTATTATGGCTTTATGCTGCCAAGTACGGGATATATCGAATGTTTTGATTTATTGGAATATGAGGATGGCATGATTCTATTACTGCCAGAACAGGAAGTGCCGGATAAGCTGCCAGTATTTGAGCCGAGACAGAAATTGTTCCAGACGCTGTTACAGACCTGCAGATGGGGCGAGCAGATTGGGATCGATACGGTGGGAGACTTAAACGATAAGATTTGCGAAGGCAACATTGCGGATATGATTCTGGTGCAGGAGGCGCTGCAGGAGCGAAGAATCGGTGAGATTGCCAGAGACATTGCCAGAAGGGAAGGCGTCAAGTTCGTCATGATAGCAGGACCTTCTTCTTCCGGGAAAACCACTTTTGCCCATCGCTTGTCGATACAACTGAGGACATACGGACTAAGACCTCATCCGATTGGATTGGACAATTATTATGTAAACCACGACAGTACCCCACGGGATGAAGACGGCAATCCCGATTTTGAATGCATAGAAGCCTTGGACGTGGAACAGTTCAATCGGGATATGAAGGCGCTTCTGGCAGGGGAAACGGTGGAGCTGCCGACTTTTAATTTTAAAACGGGCAGAAGAGAGTATAACGGCAAGGTAACGACGCTTGGGGAAGAAGATATTCTGGTTATCGAAGGAATCCACGGACTGAATGAAAAAATGTCCTATTCCCTTCCGGCGGAAAGTAAATATAAAATCTATATCAGCGCCCTAACTTGTCTAAATGTAGATGAACACAACCGGATTCCTACTACGGACAGCAGACTGCTGCGTCGTCTGGTCAGGGACGCCAGAACAAGGGGCGCCAGCGCCAAGAGAACGATTGAGATGTGGCAGTCCGTCAGACGAGGGGAGGAAAAATATATTTTCCCATTTCAGGAACAGGCGGATGCGATGTTCAATTCCGCGATGATTTATGAACTTGCCGTGTTAAAGCAGTATGCAGAGCCTCTTTTATTCAGTATTGAGAAAGGAGAGCCAGAGTATTATGAGGCGAAGCGGCTGTTAAAGTTTCTGGAATATTTCTTAGGCGTCAGCAGTGAGACGTTGCCAAACAATTCTCTTTGCAGGGAATTTGTGGGTGGAAGCTGTTTTGAATAAAGTACATGCAGAAGTTATGTAAACAGTATGGAAGCTAAGTAGAATAAATGGTCGCGCCTGTCCGGGCAGTTTTGGCAGGTGAGGAAAGTCCGGGCTTCATAGGGCAGGATGCCGGATAACGTCCG
>JAMPHJ010000105.1 GCA_023663465.1 Muribaculaceae bacterium
GTAAAATTATCAAAACTACCAATCACGCAGGGGGCACATTAGGCGGCATCAGCGACGGTTCCACAATTTTGTTGCGCGCCTATGTAAAACCCACCCCCTCTATTTTCAGCAAACAGCAGACAGTAAACCGCCAAGGAGAATCCATTGAGGTTTCCATCAAAGGCAGACATGACCCGGTAATCGTCCCAAGAGCCGTCGTCGTTGTAGAATCTATGGCGGCAATTACCCTGCTAGACGCTATGCTCGTCAATATGGGCGCAAGGGTTGACTATCTGCAAAAAATTTATGGCAAATCATTATCTGATTAGAAATATTGCCTGATTAGAAATTATCCAAAAGCTCCAGATAAAAATCATGATAGTCCTTGCGGCCTTCCTTCGTAAACTGAATTGCTGTCTTAGGATGCTGATTCAGGATTCCCGTCAAAAGGTAGGGAACGTCATATCCCCATACAACGCCGGATTCCTTCATCGGTACAATATGCTGTTCGATGAATTTCAACAGCGGATTAATCCGGTACTTCGGATTCTTCAGAAATCCTAAGAGCAGCTCACTCGGACAGTTGCCGCACCCTCTGCCAAGGCTGCTTACCGTCGCGTCCAGATAACTTACGCCCCGCCGCAGCGCTTCGATGGTGTTGGCAAAGGCAAGCTGCTGATTATTGTGCGCATGGATTCCTACTTTTTTCCCATATTTATCCGCCACTTCCAGATATTTATCCGATAATCTGCTGACCTGTTCGGGATAGAGGGAACCGTAGCTGTCCACCAGATAGATGCAGCCTACGCTGCTCTGACAGAGAAGCTCTAACGCCGCATCGATATCCAGCTCGTTTGATTTGGAAATCGCCATGATATTGACGGTTGTTTCATAGCCTTTTTTCGTACAGTCCTCAATCATCTCGACTGCCGCAGGAATGGTATTGATATAGGTCGCAACCCTAACAAGGTCGATGGGGCTGTCTTTTTTATTCAGGATATCTTTTTTGAAATCGCATCTTCCTACGTCCGCCATAACGGATATTTTCATATCGGTTTTATTGTCCCCGACAATCGCCCGGATATCTTTGTCGTCGCAGAATTTCCACTTCCCGAATTTCTTGACGTCAAACATTTCCTTTGACGCCTTATAACCAAATTCCATATAATCTACGCCCGCCTTGATATTCGCCTGATACAAATCCTTTGCAAATTCATCCGAGAAAAAGAAATCATTGACCAGACCGCCGTCCCTGAGCGTGCAATCCATTACTTTAATTTCCGGTGTGTAGGACATTAATGTCCTTTCTTTTTTTGCCATACTTTTTCCCTCTTTCCTTTTTCTTTCCTCTTAGTCCACTATGATTTTCTTAAAACTCTTCTTTCCTTTTTTCACAAGAAACTCTTCTTCTGCAATTTCCTCTTTGCTGTATACTTTTCTGACATCGCTCACTTTTTCCCCTTTTACGGTGACACCGCCCTGCTCTACGGCACGGCGCGCCTCGGAACGAGAAGCCGCCAGACCTGCCGCGGTTAAAATTCCAAGAATATCGATGCTGCCGTCTGTGAAATTCTCTTCTGTCAGTTTCGCTGTCGGCATGTTTTCCAAGCTTCCGCCCCCTGCAAAAAGCGCCTTTGCCGCATCTTTTGCCTTATCCGCCTCTTCCTTGCCATGTACGAGGGTGGTTAGTTCATATGCTAAGATTTCTTTTGCTTCATTTAATTGGCTGCCTTCCCATTTGTCCATTTCATCTATCTGCTCCAAGGGCAGGAATGTCAGCATTCTAAGGCATTTTAAAACATCCGCGTCCGCTACGTTACGCCAGTATTGGTAAAACTCAAAGGGTGAAGTCTTATTCGGGTCAAGCCATACTGCGCCTTTCTGTGTCTTCCCCATCTTATTTCCTTCAGAGTTAAGCAGCAGCGTAATGGTCATGGCATAAGCGTCCTTGCCCAGCTTGCGGCGGATTAGTTCTGTACCGCCCAACATATTGCTCCATTGGTCATCCCCGCCAAACTGCATATTACAGCCATAGCGTTGATACAGTTCCAGGAAATCGTAACTCTGCATAATCATGTAATTAAACTCCAAAAAACTCAATCCTTTTTCCATCCTCTGCTTATAGCATTCCGCCGTCAGCATCCGGTTCACGCTAAAATGCGTCCCGATATCGCGGATAAATTCAATGTAATTTAAATTGGTCAGCCAGTCCGCGTTGTTAATCATAAGCGCCTTGCCGTCGGAAAAATCAATAAACCGGCTCATCTGCTTTTTGAAACATTCGCAGTTATGGGCAATGGTCTCTTTCGTCATCATGTTGCGCATATCGCTTCTGCCGGAAGGATCCCCTATCATCCCCGTACCGCCGCCGATTAAGGCAATCGGTTTATTCCCGGCTTCCTGTAATCTTTTCATCAGACATAGCGCCATAAAATGCCCTACATGAAGACTGTCCGCAGTCGGGTCGAACCCGATATAGAAAGTCGCCTTCCCTGCATTAATCAATTCCCGGATTTCTTCCGGATCCGTCAACTGTGCAAGCAATCCCCTTGCCTGTAATTCTTCATAGATTTTCATAATCAACCATTCCTCTCTGTTTTTTAGTAAATAAAAAGACCCCATCCCTTGAAAGGACGAGGTCAAAAACCCGTGTTACCACCTAACTTCGTAAACGACTCGCGCCGCCTGCCTCACCAAGTACAACCGCACTGCGGTAATACTCTCCTGCTATAACGTGCATTTCTCCGTCACAACCTACTAAACAGAAAATATAGTCTGTTATTCTGTCATGAAGCTCCAAGATGTATTCGTAAAAGATTTCCCGCGCGCCTCTCATCAGCCGGCTGCTTTCTGTCCGTTCCGTCTTTTACTACTTGTTCTTATCAACGCCTGTTTCTGTTATTTATGAACTGATAGTCTGTATCTTAGCCGATATTTTATAGTTTGTCAAGTGTTTTTCCTGCAGAATTTCCCCTGAAATCAATTTCAGTCAGCTCGTTAATGTTGAATAGGCAGGGTAGATAGAAATCCCACGAAGGTCCTTGAAAAACGCCGGCACTTAGTGAAAAAGGCGCAACGCGGCTTTTGAACTTAGTACCGCTGCGTTTTTCACGGAGCGAGAGCGTGCCTTCGAGGGATTTCTATCTGCCCTGCCACCTCAGTATTTACATGCTGACTGAAAATTGATTTCCGTGTCAGCCCCTGTTTGACCATTGAAATCATGCAGGGTCTTATGCTATAATGAAACGATTACGCAAAAGAAAAAGGGTAAATCGTAAGTGTGAAGGGAGCAAGGTTATATTTATGAAGGCATTCTTAATTTTGGAAGACGCGACGGTATTTGAAGGGATTCCGATTGGCGCAGAGAAGGAAATTATCAGCGAAATTGTTTTTAACACCTCGATGGCGGGCTATCTGGAAGTGCTGACAGACCCTTCTTATGCGGGACAGGCAGTCTGCATGACTTACCCTTTGATTGGGAATTACGGAATCTGCAGCGAGGATATGGAATCGGGAAAACCCTGGCCGGACGGTTTTATCGTCAGGGAACTTAGCCGGGTTCCAAGCAATTTCAGGTGCGATATGACCATTCAGGAGTTTCTGGTGAAAAACGGGGTGCCTGGAATTGCCGGAATCGATACGCGGGCGCTGACCAAGATTCTGCGGGAAAAAGGCACGATGAACGGCATGATTACCACGAATCCGGCGTTTGAAAAAGAGACAAGGGATACTGCCCTTCAAGAAGTTCTTCCGAAGCTGAAAGCCTATACGACAGGCAAAGTCGTGGAAAAAGTCACCTGTCAGAATCCATATGAAGAAAAAGGGACAACAGAGCTTTCCCAAAACGGTCCCCTTTCTGGAAGCTCCCATTTTGAGAAAGAAGCCTATGCACAGGGAAAACGGGAAAAGAAGCCAAGCAGGGTCCGCACCTTAAACGGACAGGGATTGAAAGTGGCGCTGCTTGATTTGGGCGCCAAGGCAAATATTGCAAAATCCTTGGCGGCAAGGGGCTGCGATGTGACCATCTATCCGGCATTTACGAAAGCGGAAGAAATCATAGCCTCTGCGCCGGATGGCATCATGCTCAGCAACGGGCCGGGAGACCCGAAGGAATGTACCCAAATCATTGCAGAAATTAAGAAATTATACGATACGGAAATTCCGATTTTCGCGATTTGTCTGGGGCATCAGTTGATGGCGCTGGCAACGGGCGCGGATACCTTTAAGATGAAATACGGGCACCGGGGCGGCAATCATCCCGTGAAGGATTTAGAGAGCGGCAGGGTGTATATTTCTTCCCAGAATCACGGCTATGTGGTGGATATGGATAAACTGGATTCGCAGGTGGCAAAACCCGCTTTCATCAATGTTAACGACGGTACGAACGAGGGGCTTTCTTATGTCGGTAAAAATATTTTTACCGTGCAGTTCCACCCGGAGGCGTGCCCAGGACCGCAGGATTCGGGGGATTTGTTTGATAGATTTATAACAATGATGAAGAAGACGAAAAGAAATTCTAAGTAAGCAGAAGAAGCTTACTAAGAATTTCTATGTTTCGTCTGCCAGAATGGACTGGGAGCCATTCTGGCGGGTTGTGGAAGGATAAGAGATAGCAACAAAGATGAAGATGGAGGAAAGAAAATGCCGAAAAATCCGAATGTAAAAAGAGTGCTGGTGATTGGGTCGGGGCCGATTGTGATTGGACAGGCGGCGGAATTTGATTATGCGGGGACGCAGGCATGCCGTTCTTTGAAAGAAGAGGGCATGGAGGTGATTCTGGTCAATTCCAATCCGGCGACCATCATGACGGACGGCGATATTGCGGATAAAGTATATATCGAGCCTTTGACGGCAAAGGTTTTGGAGCAGATTATCATCAAAGAGAAGCCGGACAGCCTTTTGCCGAATATGGGCGGACAGGCGGGTTTAAATCTCGGCATGGAGCTGGATGAGTCCGGGTTTCTTGCCGCCCATGGGGTAACGCTGCTGGGTACGACGGCAAAAACGATAAAAAAAGCGGAAGATCGTCTGGAATTTAAAGAGACGATGGAAAAAATCGGGGAACCCTGCGCTCCGTCCTTAGTCGTGGAAAATATCGAGGATGGCGTAGCTTTTTCCAATCAAATCGGTTACCCGGTGGTTTTGCGTCCGGCGTACACGCTGGGCGGTTCTGGCGGCGGCATTGCCCATAATCAGACAGAGTTGGAAGAGATTCTGGCAAACGGTCTGCGCCTTTCCCGTGTGGGACAGGTTCTCGTGGAACGCTGTATCGCGGGCTGGAAAGAAATCGAGTACGAAGTCATGCGCGACGGTGCGGGCAACTGTATCACCGTCTGCAATATGGAAAATATTGACCCCGTGGGCGTCCATACGGGCGACAGTATCGTTGTGGCGCCTTCCCAGACGCTGGGGGATAAAGAATATCAGATGCTTAGAAGCTCTGCCTTAAACATTATCAACGAGCTGGAAATTACGGGCGGGTGCAACGTGCAGTTTGCCCTGCATCCCACGAGTTTTGAATATTGTGTGATTGAGGTAAATCCCCGTGTGAGCCGTTCTTCCGCCCTCGCTTCCAAGGCGACGGGTTATCCGATTGCCAAAGTTGCTGCCAAGATTGCGCTTGGTTATACGTTGGATGAGATTAAAAACGCGATTACCGGAAAGACTTACGCCAGCTTTGAACCGACGCTGGATTACTGCGTGGTGAAAATCCCCAGACTGCCTTTCGATAAATTTATTACGGCAAAACGTACTCTGACGACACAGATGAAAGCCACCGGCGAAGTCATGAGTATTGGCAATAACTTTGAGGGCGCGCTGATGAAGGCGATTCGCTCCTTAGAACAGCATGTAGACTGTCTGCGCAGCTGTGATTTTTCGGATTTATCGGAAGAAGAACTGATAGAGCGGATGAAAATCGTGGACGATCAGAGAATCTACATCATTGCTGAGGCGATAAGAAAAGGGATTGACTATGACACTATCTATGATATTACGATGGTAGATGTATGGTTTATTGATAAAATTGCTATTTTGACAGAAATGGAAGCGCGGCTGGAAAAAGAGCCGCTTAGTATCGAATTATTGAAAGAGGCGAAAAGGCTGGAATTTCCAGACAATGTCATTGCAAGGCTGACCGGAAAGCCGGAAGATGCCATTAAGAAAATGCGCTATGAGAACGGTATCGTGGCGGCGTTTAAGATGGTAGATACCTGTGCGGCGGAATTTGCAGCGAGCACACCCTATTATTATTCTGTGTTTGGCTCTGAGACGGAAGTGGAAGAGACCCATCCTAAGAAAAAGGTCTTAGTGCTGGGTTCCGGTCCGATTCGTATCGGGCAGGGAATCGAGTTTGACTATTGCTCTGTCCATGCGACCTGGGCGTTTGCCAAAGAAGGTTATGAGACGATTATCATCAACAACAACCCGGAAACGGTCAGTACGGATTTCGATATTGCAGATAAGTTGTATTTTGAGCCGCTGACGCCGGAAGATGTGGAAAATATCGTCAATGTGGAAAAACCTGACGGCGCAGTCGTGCAGTTTGGCGGACAGACCGCGATTAAGCTGACGGAAAGCCTGATGAAAATGGGCGTGCCCATTTTCGGAACGAGAGCCGAAGATGTGGACGCTGCGGAAGATCGGGAATTATTCGATAAGATTCTGGAAGAAACCCAGATTCCGAGAGCCGCAGGCGGCACTGTCTATACTGCAGAAGAAGCGAAAAACGTCGCAAACAGGCTGGGCTATCCGGTTTTGGTCCGTCCTTCTTATGTGCTGGGCGGTCAAGGGATGCAGATTGCCATTTCCGATAAAGAAATCGAGGAATTTATGGAGGTCATTAACCGCTACGAGCAGGATCATCCGATTCTGGTGGATAAATATTTACAGGGAAAAGAGCTGGAAGTAGACGCGGTCTGTGATGGCACGGACATTCTGATTCCGGGCATTATGGAACATATCGAGCGGACGGGCGTCCATTCCGGGGACAGTATTTCCGTTTATCCGGCTCCAACTGTCAGTGAGAAAGTAAAGGAGACCATTGCGGAGTATTCCAGAAGACTTGCTAAGGCGCTCCATGTCATCGGTCTGATTAATATCCAGTTTATTGCGGTGGGCGACGAGGTTTATGTGATAGAGGTCAATCCCCGTTCTTCCCGGACGGTGCCCTATATCAGTAAGGTGACAGGGATTCCGATTGTGGATTTGGCGACGGAAGTTATCATCGGGAAGAAAATCCGCGACCTTGGATACGAGCCGGGCTTACAGCCGGCGGCGGATTATTATGCGATTAAAATGCCGGTATTTTCCTTTGAGAAAATCCGCGGAGCGGAAATCAGCTTAGGACCGGAAATGAAGTCTACAGGCGAGTGCTTAGGCATTGCCAAAACCTTTAACGAGGCGCTCTATAAGGCATTTCTCGGCGCGGGCGTCAACCTGCCTAGATATAAACGGATGATTATTACGGTCAAAGACGCCGATAAGGGGGAAGCAATCGGCATTGCACAGCGTTTTGAGAAGTTAGGCTATAAGATTTACGCCACAAGAAGTACGGCGGAGGTTTTAAACGAAGCTGGCGTGAAAGCGAGAAAAGTCAATAAAATACGCCAGGAATCCCCGACGGTAATGGATTTGATTCTGGGACACGAAATCGATTTAGTCATCGATACGCCGACCCAGGGGCGGGATAAGAGCAGGGACGGTTTTTTAATCCGAAGAACTGCGATTGAAACGGGTGTATATTGCATTACGGCGATGGATACGGCGGCGGCGCTGGTTTCCAGCTTAGAAAATGCGGCATTACAGGAAGAGTTAAATTTGGTAGATATCGCCACCATTGCCAGAAGAGCCTGATAAGGAGGATAAACATGGGATATGCAACGATGGACTGCCCTCACTGCGGTAAGCAGAATAAGGAAAAATGTAATGCATGGATGTATGGTAGTCCGATAAGGATTTGTAAGAATTGTGGCAGAAAGTATACCGACAGACGTTACAGAGAGGTGGCAATCCAGGGATTTGACCCCCGGAGTCTGAATGCAGGGCTTTATCTGAAAGGATTGGGGATTTTTGCGCTGGGGCTGGCAGTTTGTCTGGCATGGATGTATTATCAGGTGAATTATAAAGGGTGGTATCCGAATGCGTTGTTAGGCTGTATTTTTGCCTGTGCTATAGGGGTAATCGGGTGCATTGCTTGTCTAATCCGCAGCAGATTCGGAATTGATGAGAAGCAAAACGCCCGTTATCTGGAAGAATCCAGAAACAGACTGGCGGATAAAGCCTATGTGCAGGAATTGATAGCGTGCGGAGTGGACGTACCGGAAGAGTACCGGTGAAGGTAATGGAAAAGGTGATGGAATCAGGAATCAGATGAACACAGTCAGAAATTATCAGAAAGAACTGGATAAAATCATTGAAACATTAGTAAAACAGCAAAGCGAGGCAGAAAAAGGCGGACAATCCAGAGTGCCGCGTCTTCTGCTGCATAGTTGCTGTGCGCCCTGTTCAAGCTATGTGTTGGAGTATCTGCGGGCGTTTTTCCAGATTACCGTGTTTTACTATAATCCGAATATTTCCCTGGAACCGGAATATCGTAAGCGGGTAGCGGAGCAGAAACGTCTAATCGAAACCTATAATGCGTCGCTCCTTGTCAGGGATGACAGGGGAGGGATTATGTCGCAGAGTGTAGAGAATCAGGGCGGGCAGATAGTGGGTTATCCGATTGCCGTGGAAGAGGGGGATTACGAACCGGCGGACTTCTTTCAAATTGCAAAAGGGCTGGAAACTTGTCCCGAAGGTGGTGAGCGCTGTTTTGCCTGTTATGAATTACGGCTTAGAAAAACGTCGCAAATGGCAATTTCGCAAGGGTACGACTTTTTTACCACGACACTTACAATCAGTCCTCTAAAAAATGCGGCAAAGTTAAATGAAATCGGGGAACAGCTTGCAAAAGGCACGAGTGTACGCTGGCTGCCCTCAGATTTTAAGAAAAAAGGCGGCTATCAGCGTTCCATAGAATTGTCGAAAGAATATGGACTTTACAGGCAGGACTACTGCGGCTGTATCTATTCCAAAGAAGAACGGGAGCGGGAAAAGGCGCTCCGGCAGGAAAAGTAACAGGAAATCATAGAAAAGGGTTGACAGGAAAATGGATAAATTCATCGATTTAATTTCTAAAGAAGTAAAACAGGCGTTTGGGGCAGCAGGTTACGAAGAGGAGCTGGGAAAAGTGACCCTCTCTAACAGACCGGATTTGTGCGAATACCAATGCAACGGCGCTATGGCGGGCGCGAAGCGATATCATAAAGCGCCGTTAGCGATTGCCGAAGATGTGGCAGGGAAGTTGAAGGAAAGTAATGTTTTCTCAGAAGTGGCAGCAGTAGCGCCGGGTTTTCTGAATCTGAAAGTAAAGGAAACCTTTTTAAAAGAATACCTGGAAGAAATGCGCCAGGATGAGAAGTTTGGCGTGGCGACGCCCGGACGTCCCCAGAAGATTATCGTGGACTATGGCGGACCCAATGTCGCTAAGCCGCTGCATGTGGGGCATTTACGCTCTGCCATCATCGGGGAAAGCATCAAGAGAATCTGTCGTTTTATGGGACATGACGTGCTTGGCGATATCCATATGGGCGATTGGGGACTGCAGATGGGTCTCATTATTACGGAGCTACGCCAGCGGGAGCCGGAGTTAGTCTATTTTGATGAAACATATCAGGGAGACTATCCAGAAGAAGCGCCTTTTACCATATCGGAATTAGAGGAAATCTATCCGACTGCAAGCGCCAAATCCAAGGAGGATGCGGCATATAAGGCGAAAGCAATGGAAGATACCTACAGGCTGCAGAACGGTGTGCCCGGTATCAGGGCGCTCTGGCAGCATATCATGAAGGTGTCCATCGCCGATTTAAAAAAGAATTATGCGGCCCTGAACGTGGAATTTGACCTCTGGAAAGGGGAATCAGACGTCCATAACATCATTCCCGGCATGGTGGAAGAGATGAAAAAGGGCGGTTTTGCGCATGAAAGCGAAGGCGCTCTGGTTGTGGACGTGAAAGAGGATACGGATACGAAGGAAATTCCGCCCTGCATGATATTAAAATCGGACGGCGCTTCCTTATACAATACGACGGATTTGGCGACGATTGTGGACCGTATGGCGACTTATCAGCCGGATAAGCTGATTTATCTTGCCGACAAACGGCAGGACTTGTATTTTGAACAGGTATTCCGTTGCGCCAGAAAGACGGGGCTGGTGAAACCGGAAACCCAGCTTGTTCATATCGGATTCGGCACGATGAACGGCAGGGACGGCAAGCCTTTTAAGACGAGGGACGGCGGCGTTATGCGCTTAGAGAACCTGATTCGTGAAATTAATGAGGAAATGTATGGTAAAATAGCGGACAATCCGTCCATGAGCCAGGAAGAAGCAAAGGAAACTTCCCGGATTGTGGCGCTTTCCGCCGTGAAATACGGGGATTTGTCCAATCAGGCGTCTAAGGATTATATTTTCGATATGGAGCGTTTTACTTCCTTCGAGGGGGATACGGGTCCTTATATTCTGTATACCATCGTCAGAATCAAATCCATTCTGGCAAAGTATGAAGAGCAGACAGGCAGGACGCAGACGGAATCTGGTAAAGCGCATACAGAAACAGGAAGGGCAGAGTCAGCATCTGATAAGAAAAACGTCGCACTCCGGGAAGCGGCAAGCGCATCGGAAAAGGATTTGATGTTAGAAATTGCGAAATTTAACGCGATGATGGAAGCGGCTTATGAAGAAGTCGCACCTCATAGAATCTGCGCCTATATCTATGATTTGGCGAATGCTTTTAACCATTTTTATCATGAGACGAAGATTCTGGCGGAAGCTGACCGGGAAAAGCAGGAGGGATGGATTGCCCTGTTGCAGCTGACGAAAGCGGTCTTAGAAACTTCCATTGATTTGCTGGGCTTCTCTGCGCCGGAGAGGATGTAGCTTTCCGTGCGCATGTCCGTGTCAGGGCGGGCAGATTAAAAAATAGGGAAAAAAATATAAAAAAAGCTTGACAAAAGGGTTCATTCAATTGTATACTAGCAAAGCAGGTTTGAGATAGCTGTAAAACGCTTTGTGAAACGGCTTCTTACCTTATCAAATGGGATCTTAGCTCAGCTGGGAGAGCATCTGCCTTACAAGCAGAGGGTCATA
>JAMPHJ010000106.1 GCA_023663465.1 Muribaculaceae bacterium
GCCTACGGTGGTCCAAAGAGCTTTCGCCCAGACCAAAACTGTAACTCGTTACAGTCTTATTCTATTCGTACCATACCATATCTATACATGCTTTGCAAGTATTTTTCCAATTAAATTCATTCAGCTTAAATTCATTCAAGGACCGCTAACCTTCCCTGCAAAATTGCATTACATATCACGCCCCCGTAAAATCCCTTCCCCAATCCCCAGCATCATAAAAACGCACGGCGCATTCAAAACCTGCTGGAAGCTGACCATATTGTGCGCCATGTAAGAGAGCGCGCTTGCGGCGCACAAAAACAACATCGGCTGCGCTTTTGCCTCTTTTAAAAACCGCCGAATGGCGGAAAGGAAAATTCCCGCATAACAAACCAGCCCCAGTGCGCCCTGGTTGACCAGCATGGTAATCCATTCGTTATGGGCATTGGTCAGTCTGCTATTGCCAAACTGCATACGGATATATTCCGCCAGTTCTGGCACCGCATAGACATATTCCGCAAAGCAATCCGGTCCCACGCCTATAAGCTTCTGTAATGGCGACATACCCGCATAAGCTTTCATACCGCTTATCCAGGTCGCTCCCCTGGAACTTGCCCATGTTTCGTTAAACACAAATGCCTGTATCCCGGACAAGCCGAGAATCCCACCGGGCAGGCAGGTATTTAACGCCAGCACAAGCACATATCCTGCGCAGATAAGAAAAACCAGAATCATTATCATCTTGCGCAGTTTTTTATGTGTCTGGATTGCATAATGTTTCCGCCCTATCAGATAAAAACGGAAGAATAAGTACAACGCCCCAATTATCATACCTATGCATAATGTGATATTCGTATCCGTCAATATCTTTCCCAGCTCATTTTCATAATTCATCTCACATACCAGCAAATACCGGAGTATCCTTCCCAGCTGACAAGATAGGGCAAACAGAAGCCCTATTTCTAAGAAACAACACATTTTCCGGTTGTCTTCAAAAGACAGGTAAAACAGCAATAGAAATAAAACTACCAATACCAGGTACGCACTGCTGCTTCCCTGCGTGACACCGCACAGAAACGCCACGACAGTATAAATTCCCGCAATCGTCCGCGACAGCCGCGTCTGGCTGTTCCAGTACCAGACAATCCCCAGCGGCGCAAAAACCGACCAGAATCCGCAAAACCAGTTAATGTTTCCGAGCGTGGATATAAATCCCGGCTGCTGCCCATACATTTCTATCGGATAGATGGAATACCGGTTGAGGATTCCCAGCAAAAATACCAGACCGGAGCTTATAAGCGCCAGATACAACATTTTTTCACTCAACCGGAAATATCTGGAAAAGAAGAAATAAATACCAAGAAACAATAACTGACTGACCAGCCCCATCCGCCAGCCGTCTGCACCCCATACGGCCTCGTCTTTATAAGCAGTAAACAGATAGGAAAGCAAAGCCACAATCAGATAACCATAGGCAAACCAGTCTGTCACCGATAGTCCTTTATAACGCTCCAAGAGCGATATCTCTTTTCTCTGCAGAAAAAGCATCACCAGCGATACCGGAAGCATCAATCCGACTGCGATAAGAGCCGTGTGGGAAAAAAAGAAACACTTCGCATTTCCGATGCCGCGATAACCGTCCTGAACATAAAAGGGAAAAACCAAAACCATGACCACATAATAAACACTCATGATAAAGCGTCCGACATTATTTATATTTTCTGACCAGTTCGTTTTTCTTTTCGCTTTAATCGTTTTTCTTTTCGCCGCCATGCACACGCTCCCCCGAATTGCCGTAAACTTTCTTCAACATTTCATGCTATTTATTATAAGGAGCTTGCTTTATTTCGTCAAATCCCGCTGCGTTTTTCACGGAGCGAAAGCGCACCTTCGCGGGATTTCTATCTGCCCTGCCCCCTATAATCTAAATACTGATAGAAAATTATCGCCATCATCCCTTCATCAGCTCATAAATCGTAATCAACGCCAACGGTCCTTTGATAATGCCGCCGATGCCAAAAAGTCTGACGCCCGCATAAATGGCGAGCAGCATCAGTACCGGGGCGATGCCCAGCTTTCCCCCGATTAACTTAGGCTCCAGAAACTCCCGGATAAAAATGCATGCCACATATAACAGCAGACAGACCACCGTCTGGATATAATATCCGTTAAGCAGCTGCCATAGCGCAACCGGCACCAACACCACACCCGTACCGATAAAGGGCAGCACGTCCATACAACCCGCCAGAATCCCGAAGAAAATGCTTCCAGAAATTCCTGCTGCCCACAGCACGGCGCTGCATAGAATACTGATAATCAGCAGAATAACGCCCTGCGCTTTTAAGAAGGTCAGCAGATAGTTTAAAATTCCTTCTAACGTTTTCCAGATAATTGCCATATCTTCCGAGGTTTTCAACCATTCCATGAAGGCGGCGTAATCCTTTTCCAGCAAAATCGCGGCGATAAATGTGAAAAAAAGAAAGGCAACGACTTCAAACAATCCTTTAAAGCAATTATAAGATGAAGAAAGCACCCTCGGTATCACCTGCACCTGGACATTTTCCATGATGACCGTCATTTTTTCGATAAAATAATTCTCTATTTCATAGCCGTTAAAACCGAATTTTCCGTCTAAGCTGTAACAAAACCGATGCAGACATATCTGTATCTGCTGCCAGATTTTTTCTATAAATTCTGTAATCCTGCCAATCTGGCTGCTTCCACTATACCCAAGCGCCCATATCAGTACGGCAAGAAAAGCCAGTACCAGCAGCAATACACCGACAGCAAGGGATTTCTTCTTCATCGGTATTTTCCGCTGGATACGCTGCAGCAGTGGATAAAATAGGGTAATCAAGATAAACGCCAGACAAAATGGCGCTATCAGCGTGAAAATATAACGAAAAAAAAGATAAACCAGCAGGGTTATGACTCCAAACCTAACCAGTTTATTCTTTTGAAAAATAGAATAAATTTCTTTGTTCCAATCACCCATTACCATTTCTCCGTTATTTTGAGACAATTTCTCTGTTACGCTGAAACAATAGCAACGAAAAACACACTGCAAACTTCCTATCGTCCTAAATCAAGCGCCGCAAACGACTCCGATATAGAAATTAGTATGGGATATTTCTATTTATTTTATGATATTTTTTGAAATTATTTCAGGGGAAAAATTTTTGGAAAATCTGTCCCTGCGGCATTTTTTGAAACCACATCCATTCGTTCGTCTCAGGATGTTTCAGACCAATCTTATAAGCGCATAAAGCGACCTGTTTCTGCTGCAGCCGCGTGGAAATTTCCTTTACTCGTTCATCCGCGTATTTGTAATCGCCCAGAAGTCCCATGCCCGCATGACTCATCTGTACCCGGATTTGATGGTGCCGTCCAGTAAGCAGGCGGATTTTGACTAGGGCGAGGGGAAACCCTTCTACGCTCATCCGTTTCTGTATCGCATAGTGCAGCTCCGCTCTTTTGGCGCCTTCCCGGTCTTGCGAAACGATGGCGGATAGATTGCTCTTTCCATCTTTATACAAATAGTCTATCAAAGTTCCTTCCTGCGCTGCATCTATCTCCTTACGCGCATCAACCACTACCGCATAATAATATTTTTCCGTCTGATTTTTGGCTATCTGGCTGCTTAGAATTTTCGCAGCTTTTTGATGTTTTGCAAAAACAAGGACGCCTTCTACCGGCTGGTCCAGTCTGTGCAGAATCCCGACATAAGGCGGCGTGTGCATATGCCCGGATACGGCAAGATAATTCGCCACTTCACTGACCATATCCGGCTGCCCGACTCTTGCAGTCTGTGTCGCCAAAAACGCCGGTTTATAACAGACAATTATATCCTTATCTTCATAAAGAATCTGTTCTTTATCCACTCTGACTCCTTGTCTTGCTATTCTACGCTTCACTTTTCTTTCATCATCTTTTGCTTTTGCTATCTTCGCTCATTTTCCTATTGCTGCGCTAGATTTTAAAGCGATAGCCTACGCCCCAGATGGTTTCGATGTACTGCGGTTTGGTCGTGTCAAATTCTATTTTTTCCCGGATTTTCTTGATATGGACCGTGACCGTCGCAATGTCGCCGATGGAATCCATATCCCAGATTTCCCGGAAAAGCTCTTCCTTGGTATAAACATGGTTCGGATTTTCTGCCAAAAACGTAAGCAGGTCAAATTCTTTCGTCGTGAAATTCTTCTCTTCGCCGTCTATATATACACGTCTAGCCGTTTTGTCGATTTTTAGTCCCCGGATTTCAATCATATCATTTAGCTTCTGATTGCTTCCCACCAATCTATCATAGCGCGCCATGTGCGCCTTCACCCTCGCCACCAATTCCGACGGGCTGAACGGTTTGGTCATATAATCGTCTGCGCCTAACCCCAGTCCCCTGATTTTATCAATATCATCTTTTTTCGCAGAGACCATGATAATCGGGATATTCTTCTCTTCCCGGATGCTCTTGCACACCTCGAAACCGTCCATGCCAGGCAGCATCAAATCCAGAATGACTAAGTCAAATTCTTCCGACATCGCCCTATTCAGCCCGCCGTCGCCGGTATTCTCGATAACGACCTCGAAATCGCTCAGCTCCAGATAATCTTTTTCCAAATCAGCAATCGCCTCTTCGTCTTCAATAATCAAAATCCTGCTCATTTTGTATTAACCTCCTCTTGTTCGGGTTCCTGATACTTCCTGATTACGAAGTGCATACATGTGCCTTCCTTTTCCTTGCTTGTCGCCCAGATATAACCGCCGTGGTCTTCTATGATTTTCTTGACGATGGAAAGTCCAATGCCGCTGCCGCCCTGCGCCGAATTTCTAGAGGCGTCCGTCCGATAAAACCGCTCGAAAATGTTTGGCAGGTCTTTGGCGGCAATCCCTCTTCCATTATCTTCTATTTCTACCCGTATCGAATCGACCTCGTCCAAAATGCGGATATCGATAACGCCTTTTTCCGTATCCAGATATTTGACGCTGTTGCCGATAATGTTGTTGATAACCCGTTTCATTTGTTCCGGATCCGCGATAATCTGTGTGTCCGGCGATACCAGATCTTCATAATTTAACTGAATATTCTTAGATTCCAAATCCAGTCCGACTTCTTCCACGCAATCCCCGAAATATTCCGCCACGTTGATACGGTGGAAATTGTAAGGAATCCTGTTGTTATCAAACCCGGAATAAAGTGTAAGCTCGTTAATCAGCCTATCCATATCGTTGGCTTTATTATAAATGGTTTTAATATACTTATCCATTTTCTCGGACGTATCGGCAACGCCGTCCATGATGCCTTCCACATACCCCTTCACCGCGGTAATCGGCGTCTTTAAGTCGTGGGAAATGTTGCTGATTAATTCCCGGTTCTGTTTTTCCTGCTCAATCTTCTCATCCGTAGACTCCTTCAGACGAAGCCTCATATCTTCATAATTCCGGTATAATTCCCCGATTTCGCCTTTTTCATCACTGGCAAGCCGGTATTCCAGATTCCCTTCCGCGATATTCTGCATCGCCGTATTTAACTGATTTATCGGGGTAAAAACGCCTTTCTGCATCCACCGGGTCAGCACCATGCTTGTAAAAATCAGAATCAGGACAAAGGCTAAAACCATATCTATCAGCACAGTCCTCGGAACCATATAGCCTACCCTTGTAATAATGAAAAAGCTGCCCTGCGCGCCGTCTAAAAACATAAAATCCAGTTGTTTTACCAACTTTTTCATATCATGATAATAGTATCCTGTTTCCTCTTCTGAAACGCTTTCCCTGTATTCTGGAAGGATTGTAAAAATTCTTTCCGCGGCGTTTCGATTTCCTGTATAGTAAATGTCGTCGTTTTTCCTGACAATGATATAAGAAGACTGATTGCCCAATGCTTTATTGAGCATTTCCAGATAGCCGATATCTTCTATGCTGCCCGGTTCTTCTTTCATACGCGCCCGGACTTCTACAAGCACGTCTTCCGTCATCTGATTGTAAGTCTCCAGCGTATAGGAAAAGGATGTATAATTCTGGTCAGACGCGCCGTACTCCCGCTCCGAATTAACCATATAAATTCCGATTCCCATAAAAGCCGCCGCAGTCAATAGAAGCGGCACTACGATTATGAAGATGGAAATGACCAATAACCGGGTTTTGAATTTCAAGGTAAATACCTCCCTGATACTCCGCAGTGCGTATTCGGAAAACCTGCGGTTTTCCTCATTGGTATCGCGTACATTATACCACAAAACCCTCCTATAAAAATAAAACAACTCATATAATCTTATTAAAAATTTGTAAAATTTTTGGATTTGTTTTGGGATTATTTGGTACAATAAAGCAGATTCCATATTGACATTATCCTTTTCTCTGGTATACTAAAATCAGTAATCATTCCTATTTTAGTATTTATGGAGTTTCTTGGAAGGGAGAATGCGTTGCATTGGCAATTAAGAATAGCAGACAACGGCAAGTTATTAAAGATTTTTTGATGACAAGGAAGGATCATCCCACTGCGGATACTGTCTATATGAATGTCCGGCAGCAGCTTCCTAACATCAGTCTCGGCACTGTATATAGGAACTTGACGCTTTTGGCGGATATGGGGGAAATCGTAAGGTTACGGGTGGGCGATGGCGTAGACCATTTTGACGCAGATACTTCCAAACATTATCATTTTATCTGCTCCAAATGCGGACAAGTCATGGATTTAAAAATGGATACCCTCGACAATATCATCGATATCGCCGGAATGAATTTTAACGGGGAAATCCAAGGGCATATTACTTATTTCTATGGCGTCTGCGGAGACTGCACCGATTCAGTAAATGCGTTATCATAATTCTTTTTCATATGAAATTAAGATGTTACTTTATCTTAAAAAAACATCTTAAAATATATCATGGTAAAGGAGAAATAAAGTATGAAATTTGTATGTCAAGTATGTGGTTATGTTCATGAAGGAGATGCAGCACCGGAAAAATGCCCGCAGTGTAACGCGCCGGCTTCTAAATTTACGCAGCAGAGCGGCGAAAAAGAATGGGCTGCAGAACATGTTGTAGGTGTTGCGCAGGGTGCAAGCGAAGATATCATGGCAGATTTGAGAGCAAACTTTAACGGCGAATGTACCGAAGTCGGCATGTATCTTGCTATGGCAAGAGTTGCTCATAGAGAAGGCTACCCTGAAATCGGTCTGTACTGGGAAAAAGCTGCTTGGGAAGAAGCGGAACATGCTGCTAAATTTGCAGAGTTACTCGGTGAAGTCGTAACGGATTCCACCAAGAAAAATCTTGAAATGAGAGTAGAAGCAGAAAATGGCGCTACCGCCGGCAAATTCGATTTGGCAAAACGTGCCAAAGCCGCTAATCTGGATGCAATCCATGACACAGTGCATGAGATGGCAAGGGATGAAGCACGACATGGCAAGGCATTTGAAGGATTGTTAAAGAGATATTTTGGATAATTGGAATGTTGTAACTTAACGATTTGAATGGGTAAGGGTATGCCGGGGGAACTGGCATACCCTTATTTTTGAGTTAATGCTTATTTCTTTGAAGCCGGAAAAGGAACATTAAAAGATAGAAACTAAACCATCTTAGCTTCATAATCTTGCAATTCATGAAAAATATTATCCACAAAAACCATATTTCCTTCTACTCTATAGAGCACAAAATATCTGTGAGACATAAAATTAATCCGCCTATACCCAAGCGCTTTTAAATGCTGGTTCTCACATATTTTCAAACTTTCCGCAGCATGAGCCAGCGTATTTATCACTGTCTCAAAATCATCTAGCAGATTACCTGCTGCCTGCACATTCTTCTTTTCAAACAGAAGATATTGCACAAACTTATCCATATCTGCTTCTGCATCTTCTGTAATAATTACTTTATAATCCATACTTTTTCCTCAAATCGGAAACGACTTTATCTGCTTCCTGGTATTTTCCTTCTTCACAATGTTCTCTGGAACACTTTAACTTTGTCAACATTTCCTCTTCTGTCATTGCTTTATATGGATTATATTCCGCTCTATTATTTTTTTTGATTTCAAAAGGAAAACCATTGTTTGCAACTGCCTGTGTTAAAAACATTCTGATTGCAGTTGTTGTATCCGTTCCAAGTTCTTTAAACAGCATATCCGATTTCCGTTTTAAATCATCATCTATTCTTACCTGAATCGTACTTGCCATAACAAGCTCCTTCCCCAGTATCTTTTCTTATGATTTTGTTTCTACTTCATATCATGCATAATTTCCAATTTCCACATCAATTATAATGCTAATCCATTACTAAATCAATACAAACGAAATGCTTTATTTTATAATAGCATAAGCCTTCTTTGCTTCCAGCGTCCATTTTTTTACAAAATCCGCTTTCGCTTCCGTATAACCATCCCGGTTATGTTTATATTGCTTCCATAAATCCAGTTTTAGCCGTTCGTATTCTTTCGCAATCTGCGGGTGTTCATTCAGATAATCCCTAAAATACAATTCATCATTATCGCCCACCCTCCGCAAATGGATATGATAGACTTTTTCTGCAAATCCATTTTCCGTATATCCCCGATTGAGGGAAACCCGCCCTGCATCTGACGCCATACGGATAAATCCGTTGCATTCCATTACCTTTGCAACATCTTCCATTGCTTCATCAGCATCTATTTCTATCAGAATGTCGATAATATTTTTCGCCCAGATATTTTTGATTGCCGTACTCCCGATATGGCTGATGCGCCGGACTTGATACCCAGAAAGAAGATTTTGCAAAAACTCCTTCATTTCGTCATAGTAACTGACCCATTGTTCATTATGCGGCGTCAGAAAAATGGGAAATAACTCCCATAACTCTTCTAGTGTCATTTCTGATAATGGTTTTTCAAATTTCCTCATCATGGCGCCGTACTCTTTCTAGGAACAAAAAAAGTATCCTTATAACCTTTTTCCATTTTCAAAAGTGCAACCTTCTTATCAATGCCCCCTGCATATCCGGTCAGGCTTCCGTTCCTGCCAACGACCCTGTGGCAGGGTACAATAATAGAGATTTCATTGCGCGCCACCGCACCTCCGACCGCCTGGGCTGACATTCTTGTAAGCCCCTTTTTCTTGGCAAGCTGCCCCGCAATCTCGCCGTAGGTTGTCGTCTGCCCGTAAGGAATCTGATAAAGAATTTCCCATACTTCTTTCTGAAATGCGCTTCCTATCAAATGAAGCGGCAGTTTAAAATCCGGCTCTCTTCCCGAAAAATAGACATCAAGCCACTTCCGGGTCTCTTGAAAGATAGGCAGCTCTTTTTCCTCATGCTCCTTATCAAGATAGAGCGCAAAGTATTTCTGCCCCTCGAACCATAAACCTGTCAGACCGATTTCATCCGCCGCCAGCACAATTTTGCCAAGCGGCGATTCATATTTACCCGTATATTGCATTCTTATTCCTCCTGCTGCCTCAATATCTACATGCTGACTGAAAATTGATTTCCGTACCTTGCTGCGCTTCCAAAATTGACATAGTTACGGAATCCTTTTATAATTGTATCGTATTCCCAGACTCATGAAAAGCTTTTGTTTTCAAAATAGTTTGTATCAATGCAAAGGAGCATAATCATGTTACATACGGACAAGGAAAAAGGACTTAATTCTAATCAGCTAAAGTTAATCGCCATTGCGGCAATGACGCTGGATCATTTGACATGGACGCTGTTTCCCGGTTATTCTACAGAATGGTTTGTCATTCTGTTTCACATAATCGGCAGACTTACGGCGCCGATTATGTGGTTTTTCATTGCTGAGGGATATCATTATACACATGACATCAAAAAATATGCCGCCAGACTCTTCCTATTGGCAGCAATATCCCATTTTGCATATAATTTTTGTTTCGGCATTCCTTTTATCCCCTTCCAGACATCAGTCTTTAACCAGACCGGCGTCGTATGGTCGCTGGCATGGGGCTTAGTATTACTATATATTCATGATAAAGCTGCGTGGAAACCCTGGCAGAAATATCTGGCTACCATTTTTATCTGTCTGATTACTTTTCCGTCCGACTGGAGCTGTATTGCGACCATGTCAATCCTTGCCATCGGCACAAACAGAGGCAATTTTAAAAAGCAAATGGCACATATGATGCTCTGTACACTGATGTATGCTATCGTATATTTCCTATTTATTGATAAAATATACGCGCTCATCCAGTTATGCACTTGTCTGACAATTCCGCTCCTGTATTTTTATAACGGAAAACGCGGCGCGATGAAGGGAATAGGAAAACTGTTTTATATCTATTATCCGTTACACCTTCTTATCTGCGGCGTAATACGCATCTTATTATGGGGGGCTTCTTTTTCTACGGGAACGGCGAATTTTTAAGGTATTTGATGACATAATATGAATGAGAATTTCCGAATACGATTAAATGATGATATTTAAAATTATTTGTATATGAGGTATAATATATACATTAATAACAATAAAAGAAGAACATAAAATGGATATTAAAACTATTCAAAAATTATATAATGAAAAAAAACTTAAATGGTCTACCCATTGCCTAGAACGTATGCAGGAAAGAGATATTTCTATAGATGATGTAGGCAATTGCATTATGGCTGGTGAAATTATTGAGGATTATCCAAATGATTTCCCTCATCCAAGCTGTCTGATATTCGGATATGCTATTAACGATAAAGTTTTGCATACAGTTGTTGGTTCTGATGGGGATACCTTGTATATCATAACAGCATACTATCCTAATACAAAAAAATTTATGGAAGATTTAAAGACAAGGAGGACGAAATAAATGTGCATGTATTGTAAATGTAATGACTTAATCGAATCGACTACTACCCATGTAGTAAATTACAAAGGCTGCGTGATTATTGTAAAAAACGTTCCTTGTGAAGAATGTGAACAATGCGGTGCAAAATATTATTCAGATGAAACGTCACGTCAATTAGAAAAATTAGTGAATGCTGCCAAACAACTTATGCAAGAAATTTCTATTATCAATTATACAAAGGCAGCATAGCCTAAAATCTATTGAAAAATATTTTCAGGTATGCCAGATGAACTGGCATACCTCAGACTGTAGACAAAGTCCTGCACTTATGTGCGGGATTTTTTAGCATAAAG
>JAMPHJ010000107.1 GCA_023663465.1 Muribaculaceae bacterium
ATGCGTCAAAAATACCGCCGGGGGTCATATAACGGGGCTCGTTTAATTCAGAAAGAGCTGTAATCAGACAGGGCATTTTTGCCTTTAACACATGATATCTGTCTTCATACTGACGCTCAACAACTACGCTGTCGCCTTCAATCTTAATATTCTGCGCATAAGAAATCACCGGAATATCAAGATGTTCGGAAATCTGGGGACCAACCTGCGCGGTATCGCCGTCGATAGCCTGACGTCCTGTAATAATCAAATCATAATCCAGATTTCTAAGAGCGCCTGCAATAGTTGTGGAAGTAGCCCATGTATCAGCGCCGCCGAGTACCCTGTCGGTTACAAGAATACCTTTATCTGCGCCCATTGCCATCGCTTCACGAAGAACTTCTTCCGCTTTCGGAAGACCCATCGTTACGACAGTAACCTCTGCATCATATTCATCTTTTAATCTAAGCGCTGCTTCTAATCCGGCTTTGTCATCGGGATTCATAATTGCAAGCATCGCACCTCTGTCCAGCGTACCGTCTGGATTGAACTTTACGCCGCCCTTTGTATCGGGCACCTGTTTAATACAAACAACGATTTTCATCGACTTAATCTCCTTTACCTTATTTATGGTGCGCTTCAGCGCACACTCAATTCAAAAGCGATAATGCGAAGTTATTTCAAAAGCGCGCCTGAAATAACCATACGCTGAACTTCACTAGTTCCTTCATAGATTTCTGTAATCTTAGCATCGCGCATCATACGCTCTACATCGTACTCTTTGATGTAGCCGTAACCGCCGTGCAGCTGTACAGCCTTAGTGGTTACTTCCATCGCAACTTCCGCCGCGTATAATTTCGCCATAGCCGCTTCTACAGAATAGGAAATCTTAGGGTTCGCAGCATATTCCGCTTTCTTCATGGCAGCTTTATAAACTAACATCTGAGCCGCCTGAACCTTGGTAGCCATATCCGCTAACTGGAACTGCGTATTCTGGAATGCGCCGATTGCCCTGCCAAACTGTTTTCTTTCTTTTACATACTGAATCGTTGTTTCCAGTGCGCCTTCTGCAAGACCGAGAGCCTGTGCAGCGATACCGATACGTCCGCCATCCAATGTATGCATAGCGATATTGAAGCCTTTGCCTTTCTGTCCTAAAAGATTGTCCTTCGGAATACGGCAGTCTGTGAAAATCAGCTCGTATGTAGAGGAACCGCAGATACCCATCTTATTTTCTTTCGTTCCGAATGTAAAGCCAGGGGTTCCTTTTTCCACAATGAATGCAGAAATCTCTTTGCTGACTCTGCCGCGCTTCTCAACCGTGCCGGTGATTGCGAAGATAACGTATACATCCGCTTCTTTACCATTGGTGATAAAACATTTAGAGCCGTTTAATACCCACTCGTCGCCTTCTAAGACCGCTTTGGTCTGCTGTCCCTGCGCATCTGTACCAGCGCCGGGTTCTGTCAGACCGAATGCACCAAGTTTCTCGCCTTTTGCAAGCGGAATCAGATATTTCTGTTTCTGCTCGTCCGTTCCATAAGTCTGAATCGGGTCGCAGCAGAGGGAAGTATGTGCGGATACAATAACACCTGTTGTTCCACATACTTTAGACAGCTCCTCAACACACATAACATATGTTAAAGGGTCACATCCCTGTCCGCCATATTCCTTGGGTACAGGAATGCCCAGGAAGCCTAATTTTGCCATTTTGTCAACAGTCTCTCTCGGAAAACGATGATTCTCATCTATTTCCTGCGCGAGAGGTTTTGCTTCTTTTTCAGCGAAATCTTTGAAAAGAGTTCTCGCCATTTCATGCTCTTTGCTTAACGTAAAATCCATGATTTTTTACTCCTCCATCTATATTTTAATAGTCTGACTATTTTGAATAATCGTAGAATCCTTTTCCGGTCTTGCAGCCTAATTTACCTGCGCGTACCATCTTCCTAAGAAGCGGAGCCGGACGATATTTCGGATCTCCTGTCTCGGAATAAATAACTTCCATGATAGCCAGAACGATATCAAGACCTACATAGTCGCCTAACTGCAGCGGTCCCATCGGATGATTTGCGCCCAGTCTCATCGCTGCGTCAATGTCTTCCACACTTGCAACGCCAGCTTCCAGTACGCAGATACCTTCATTAATCATCGGAATGAGGATTCTGTTTACAACAAAACCTGCCGCTTCGTTTACTTCTACCGGAGTCTTGCCGATTTCTTCCGCAATCGCTTTTACCTTATCAAATACTTCGTCCGTCGTGTTCTCACCGCGGATAATCTCAACCAGCTTCATAACGGGAGCCGGATTGAAGAAATGCATACCGATAACCGGTCTGTCGATACCTGCACCGATTTCCGTAATGGACAGGGAAGAAGTATTGGTTGCAAAAATACAGTCCGCTTTGCAGATATCCTGCAGCTCCTTAAAAGTCTGTTTCTTGATATCCATTACTTCCAGAGCCGCTTCCACAATCAAATCGCAGTCTGTACAGATTGTCTTTACGCCGGTTGTGATTTTCGCCAGAACCTTGTCAGCGTCTTCCTGTGTCATTTTACCTTTCGCAATACGTTTCTCAAATCCCTTTGCGATTTTGTTCTTGCCGTTTGCCGCAAATTCTTCATTGATATCGCAAAGGCATACTTCATACCCTTCCGTCTGGGCAAAAGCCTGTGCAATACCCGACCCCATTGTGCCGGCGCCAATAATACCTACTTTCATGGTAAACCCTCCTAATTATATTTTATTTTTTATTTTATATCCTTTGTTATTCATTCGGAAGAATCGCCCTGCGATTCTTTCGGGCAAAACTTAGAATTTCTTAGGCATCGTATTCTGATGCCTTAGAAATTCTTTTTGCCCTTTTATTTGTTCTGGAACGGCTCTTTCACCTTTTCCTTGTTTTTATCCAGGAAAAATGCCATGCCGTATTTCTGGTCTTCTGTCTCGAAGCAGTCACCGAATAATTTTTCTTCGATGACAATCGCCTCGTCCATGCCGACTTCCAGACCGTCGTTGATTGCTTTCTTGCAGTTGCGAACGGCAATTGGCGCATTCTTTGCAATGCCCGCCGCCATCTTCTCTGCTGCCGCCATCAGCTCGTCCTGCGGATATACCGCATTGACAAGTCCGATTCTAAGCGCTTCGTCCGCCTTGATATTCCTTGCGGTATAAATCATCTGTTTCGCCATGCCGGGGCTGACCAATCTCGCCAGTCTCTGCGTGCCGCCGAAACCGGGGGTAATGCCGAGTCCTACTTCCGGCTGTCCGAACACTGCATTTTCGGAACAGATTCTGATATCGCAGCTCATGGAAATCTCGCAGCCGCCGCCCAATGCAAAACCATTCACTGCTGCAATGACCGGAATCGGGAAAGTCTCTAATTTACGGAATACATCATTTCCTTTTTTACCAAACGCTTCGCCTTCCGCCTTGGTCAGCGTGCTCATCTCGCCGATATCCGCGCCCGCCACGAAAGACTTCTGTCCAGCGCCGGTCAGAATCAGACATCTCACATTCTCTAAATCCACCGCGTCCAGAGTCTTGTCCAATTCGTCCAAAACAGTTGAATTTAAGGCGTTAAGCGCTTTTTCACGGTTGATGGTGATAATGCCGACCTGTCCCTTTACTTCATATAATACAAATTCCATGCGATTTATCTCCTTTTATCTTTTCTCACAATCTTATACTGCGCCTTCCTATAACCTAATCCCTCTCAACGATGGTAGCGCAGCCCATGCCGCCGCCGATACATAACGTCGCAAGACCTTTCTTCGCGTCGCGTTTTTCCATCTCATGAAGCAGCGTTACAAGGATACGGCAGCCAGAAGCCCCTACAGGATGTCCGAGCGCGATTGCGCCGCCGTTTACGTTGAGTACGTCGTTGCTGAATCCCAGGTCTTTCTGTACTGCGAGGGACTGTGCTGCAAATGCCTCATTTGCTTCGATTAAGTCAAAGTCGTCAATCTTCATGCCGGCTTTTGCCATTGCCTTCTGTGTTGCCGGTACGGGGCCCACGCCCATGATGGACGGATCTACGCCGCCAAGTGCGCCCGCTATAAAGGTCGCCATCGGTTTTACGCCCAATTCTTTTGCCTTCTCTTCACTCATAACGATAATCGCAGCAGCGCCGTCATTGATACCGGAAGCGTTTGCCGCCGTAACGATGCCGTCCGGTTTGAATGCCGGGCGGAGTTTGGAAATATTTTCCGCCGTAACGCCTGCACGCGGACCTTCGTCCGTATCTACGATAACGGTTTCTTTTTTCTTCTTTACTTCTACCGGAACGATTTCGTCTTTGAATTTGCCCTCTGCTCTTGCTTTTTCACATTTCTGCTGGGACCATGCTGCAAATTCGTCAAGCTGCTCCCTTGTCAGACCGTATTTTTCCGCAACATTCTCTGCGGTGATACCCATATGATAATCGTTGAAAGCATCCCATAATGCGTCATTTACCATCGTATCCACGAGTTTTGCGTTGTTCATTCTATAGCCGTAACGTCCCTGCATTGCTGCATAAGGAGCCATAGACATATTTTCCATACCGCCAGCCACAACAACGTCTGCGTCACCTGCGATAATCATCTGTGCAGCCATGTTGACACAATTAAGACCGGAACCGCATACTACGTTCACGGTAACAGCCGGAGTGGTAATCGGTATACCCGCTTTGATAGATGCCTGACGGGCTACGTTCTGCCCCAATCCGGCCTGGATAACACATCCCATATATACATGATCTACGGCATCAGCGGGAACCCCTGCCCTGCTTAATGCCTCTTTAATAACGATTGAACCAAGAACCGGTGCCGGAGTCGTGCTGAGTGCACCGCCCATTGTGCCGATTGCAGTACGGCATGCGCCTGCCAAAACAACTTTTTTTGCCATATTCTCTCTCCTCCATTTTGATAAAATACCTTTTTTCAGGTTCTGCAATGATTGTTATTTTTTTATCATTGCCCACTGCCCCTATTGTATCATAGGGACTTCGTTTTTGCAATGGTTTTCAACCGCCGGATCACGCATATTATAGACGCGGTTCCATTCTTTCGTTGCCTCGTCTTTCTGCGTCTGGCTGCGGTTTTTATAGAGGAATTTCGTCAATTCGTAGCAATCTATCCAGATTTCGCTATCACTGTCTTTCTGGGATTCATCAAAGATAAGCTGCATTCCCCAATGCAGGTGAACGACTTCGATATTATTCACATTTTCCGTGGCGCTGTATCCGGTGTGCCCCATATAGCCGATTACATCGCCCGCCGTCACAATACTGCCTTCTTCTAAGGATTTGTTATAGGGAAAATTCTGTCTCAGATGGGCATAGTAGTAATATCTTTTTCCATCAAAACTACGAATGCCGATACGCCAGCCGCCGTATTGGTTCCAGCCCAGCGCTTCCACATAGCCGGACTCGATGGCGATGATGGGCGTACCAATCTGCCCCATCATGTCATGTCCTAGGTGGGGTCTCGCATAACCATAGCTTCTAGAAGAGCCGAAATCATCATAATGACTGTACTCAAACCCTTTTGCAATCGGGGAAAAGGCTTTCAGTCCATAATAATCCTTCCATTCTTTTTCCTCCGAGCCTTCCGCCTGCACTTCTATGGAAAATTCCCCCACCATGCCCCCTAAGACGGCCTCGTAAGCTTCCTCATAATAATCGTAATATTCCATGTCTTTACTCAATTCTTCTATCGTGGTCTCGCCGGATTGTAGTTTTTCCGCCGTATCCTGCAATTCTGCGACGCTTTTTTTGTCAAATTTACCGCCATACCTTGCGCCTACATAGGCGAGCAGTTGTATCCAGTCCACATGGATATCTTTCCCGTAGGAAGCCGTATCCAGTTCATATGCCTTGCTCAGCGCGTCGTTTGTAATATTGAAATCCACCCATTTGATAAAATTACCGTCCGTCGAAACCTCTATGGCTTCCCCGCCTTCTACATCTTCCATATCCTTCATATCCCTTGCGCTTTCGCCGCTTTCCTCCTGCGTTGGCAGACTTTTCGCCTGTCTGTACATATGTAGTTCCTTCATCAGATAAACGCATCCCACCGCCGCGAGCAGAAGCAGTTCCAGTCTGATACCCCATTTGATTTTTTTCATAAATTCCCTCGCGCTATCCAGCCCACACCGGCTCCATGACGGCGCCCTGCGGCATTCTTCACACTAATATATGAAAAAAACCTGTGGGTTATGTCAGCCCACAGGTTCGTCCTTTTCATGGTCGTTTTTTCGATAACTTTTAATTTTTTTTAGATTAATCTTCCGGTTCAATCAGACCGTATGTATTTCCTTTTCTCTTATATACAACATTGACCTGGTCGGTTTCCGCGTTGCAGAACACGAAGAAATTGTGTCCGAGCAGCTCCATCTGCACGCAGGCGTCTTCTGGATACATCGGTTTGATGTCGAACTTCTTCGTGCGGATAATCTGTACGTCTTCCTCGTCCATAAAATCTTTTTCCAAATATTCCTGCTTAAAAAATCCCGCTGCCTGCTGCCTGTCCGTCAGTTTTGTCTTGTATTTCTTCAACTGTCTTTCTATGATTTCTTCCACCAAATCTATGGAAACATACATATCGCTGCTGACCTGCTCAGAACGGATGATATTTCCTTTCATCGGAATCGTGACTTCAATCTTTTGTCTGTCTTTTTCCACACTTAAAGTAACATGTACCTCGGTCTCTTCTGCAAAGTATTTCTCTAATTTACCGATTTTATCTTCGACAGCCGTTCTCAATCCTTCCGTTACTTCAATGTTCTTCCCCAGAATAATAAACTTCATAGCGCTCATCCCTTTCATTGGATTATTGTATGTACCTATAGCCTTGTCCCAGCTATATAACGTATTATAACATGCTTCGGATTCTTTTAGCAATCCTTTCCACTGTTTTATCACGGAAATCCATTTTCAGCCAGTCTTTAGGCATTGCGTTTGTAAAGCAAATAGAAATCCCTTACCCGCTCGTCTTTCTTTTCGCCACGACTACAAACCTGCCGTTTTCCTCATGGTAGGCGCAGGTAGACAGTGTAATGAAAGTATCGCCAAATTCCGCCACAACTCCGGTGTCGTAGAGTGACAGTTTCTTCACATTGTCGTAAAAATCCTGAAATTCTTCCTCCGTATCCGCCTGATAAAACCGGTAATACTTAAACACGTCCTCTTCTTCATAAACACGGGATGGAAAGACCGCCATAACTTCATAAATCCTATCCTCATAGAGCGTATCAAAAGAAATACGGGAATGCGCCCAGAAAAATTCTTCCCTTTTATAATCTTCCAGGCTTCCAAACATAGAGCCATCTTTCATACTATGCCCATAGATAACAATATTGGTTCCCGGCGGATTGATACCGGCATATTCCCGTACGAACAGACAGCCGTACTTATCCTCCTCCCGATAGAAATTGTGTGAAAGATAATAATCATCTTCTGCACATGATACGACCGGATAATCTATTTCCGTTCCCTCAATGGTAAGCCAGCCTACTAAATCTGGATTTATCTCATACAGAGCCCTAAATTGGGGTAAAATCTGCATCTCTTCTAAATCTTCTTCTAAAGAAGTTCCGTCTTTTGCAGCAACCTCTTTTTCCCTATCCGTTGTATCCAACGAATGCTTCAAGGTCTCCTGCCTTTGCCTATGTTTCCAGGAAATATATTGCGCTCTGGCAATTTGTATGAGACAGACTGCCATAATGACAAGCAGCAAACCTCTTACAATCCCCGCTCTTTTCTCATTCCCCATAAACTTCCATCCATCCTGTATCTGTTTTCTTCCCTATGCTGTAATAAAAGAAAGTTATCCAGCATACAGCGGCAAGCGCAAGCAGCCTCCTGCCCTTTTTCCCTTTCCTGCCCCAACCGATGATGCATGACGTCATTTCCTGCTTTTCTTCCTCTGTCATGCCGTTTTGGCCCGTCGTCATACGCAGAAGAAGATAATACACCCATGCGACCAAAGCTGTTATGATATACACTTCCATCCGCGTGGAATCATCCCCTGTATCCGGCTCATTATCAACCGGATACGATTGCGGATATTCCTCTAAACGCTCTTTAGAAACCTCCGGGACTGCCTGCACATATGCTTTAAACTCCCCTATCTTTGTACCGCTTTCCTCTATATTAGTTTTTTTGGAACTTTTATTTTTCTCAAAAATAGCATACAAATAAATATCACTCGTTATTTCTTCTGTAATGTCTATTGTATTTCCTGCATAATAATAGGCGCCTTTTCCATCCGCCTTTGTGTTCCAGCCAATAAAATGATGTCCTTTCAGCGAAAGCGATTCCGCCGACCGAACGGTAACCGTATCGCCTTTCATATACCCTGCACCATTATTATCATCATCCTCTATAGTTCCTTCCGCTCCGTTGCTGTCATAGTGAACTGTCACTTTATACTGCGGCTTTGTCTTAGACAGCCTTATCTGATTCTTTTCCTCATCTAAGACAGAATACCAGGGGCCCGGATCACTGCCGATATTGATAAATTTCACTTTCGGAATATCTTTGCTTTCGGATAAGATATAACCATCCGCTCCCTCTGCGATGGCATAGCCTTCCACCGCCTTCACATAAACCGTCGCCGGCTCGTTCAGCGTATCTCTCAGCCAGATTCTGCGTGGTTCTGTCTGGGAATCCAGATAGATGCCATCCGTGCCGGAGCCCTCGATGCCGTCGCCATTCAGAAGCACGCCTTCCGATAAATATAAATAAGAAATACTACTTTTAATGGAAGAGATATAAGCGGCGCCACTACCCTGATATGCATCTCCAGTACACCGATTTCCCTCAAAGGTTCCGCCGTATAAAGAAGTTACCGTAGGGTAACCGCTGTGAAAAATACAGCCCCCCATATTTGCTGCTGTATTCCCTATAAATTGACCGCCTTTGATTGAGACATTCCCTTCCTCATTATAGATACAGCCTCCTCCCTGCTCTACTGACGCATTAGGAGCTGCGCTTGTAGAATTATTGTGAAAAAGTCCATCCTCAATTGTTACAAACACTTCAGGAAGAGCTTCATTCGGATGCAGCAGAGGTTCGAGAGACATCGCTGCGTATATCGCAATCGCTCCGCCGCTGTTTTTTGCAGAGCAATCTTCAATGACTGCCCTATGAATACTCAGGTATGAATCGTTTGCTCCTACATACGCGGTATACATACAGAGAGCGCCGCCGCTATCGTCTGCCAAACAGCCGTTTATCGTTACATCATATATTTCCATGAAAGTTCCTTGTCTCGCATAAAAGGCGCCGCCCCTGTCTGCTTTGCAGTTCCTTATCGTTCCGCCATTCATTTCCACTTTGCAGCTTTCTTTTAAATAAAAAGCGCCGCCTTGCTCTGCCTCACAATCCCTGATATCTATATCGTTTATGGTTATATGCGTATTTTCGACTGCAAAGAATCCGCCGCCATCAGCGGCTTTACATTCATTGACTGTCGCTCCGTCTATTACGATCTCTGCACCGGTTCCATAAAGAAAGCCCCCATAGCCCTCTGCGGTACAGTTCCTGATCTCTGCACCGTTTATCTCCATATTCGATCCAGCCTCTGCCCGAAAACTCCCCAATGACTTTGCATGACAGTTTATAATTTTGCAGCCTGCACCCAATATCACTTTTCCCCAAGAGTCTACGATAGGCAGTCTATTTTCCTGATTTTGACCGTCCACCGTAATGTTTCTCATCGTCAGGACGCCGTCTGTATCCACATAAATAAAATAGCTCCCGCTGTTTCCTGCTGGTCCTGTTACAATCTTTCCTCCACCTTCTATTACAACATTTCCTGTGACCAGAACACGGTCACTTAATATTTTCAGCGTAACCCCTTCCTCTATGACTACCGTACAATTTTCCAATATAGTCTCTCTGTTCCATTCGGTATCCCTGTCTATGATAATCCGGTTTCCCATCCCTGTCTCTCTATCCAGAGCAAGTTCTTCCCCACCAACAAACAACGAGATTTCAGGCAGCGAAACACTATCCTTTATCCGGTATCCTTCCGGCAGTATGGGGGTAAAAAAATAGACCCCCTCTGTTTCGCCGTCATAAGCGGGCATACTTGTCCATAAAACTTCCTCTATCACTTTGGTTTCCATAACAGCCCCTTCCGTATCCTCCGAAACCAACACGTCTGCTGTCATGGCATACTGTGGATGAGCATAATATTGTCTCATAGGTATCCGGACCGTCTTTATGGCAAGCGTTTCTCTCTTTGCAGCTCCGTTATCTTCCTCTTCGAAACCTTCTTCCGTATCCGGCTCATCTGGTGTTTCCGGCTCTTCCTCTTCGCAGCCCTCTTCTATACCGCTTTCTTCCTCTTCTGGCTTATCCGGCTCTTCCTCTTCGGGACTTTCTTCCGTATCCGGCTCATCTGGTGTTTCTGGCTCTTCCCCTTCGCAGCCCTCTTCTATACCGCTTTCTTCCTCTTCCGGCTTATCCGGCTCTTTCTCTTCGGTACCTTCTTCCGTATCCGGTTCATCTGGTGTTTCCGGCTCTTCCCCTTCGCAGCCTTCTTCTATACCGCTTTCTTTCTCTTCCGGCTTGTCCGAATTATCTTCTGCTTCCTTAGGTGCATATCCACCGGACACTGTCAGGGTATCTGGAAGATTCAGTTCCTCTATCGACGTCCCTAAAAGAACATGCTGTCTGCACACATCCTCCGGCAATTCTTCAAACGCCGTAATCTCAAAAAATGACGGTTGCTCCTCCTGCAAATCTTCTTCCACTTCTTTCAGCGTCCCTCCAGATTGATCTTCCTCCTGTACTTCTTCAGGCTCTCTTGCCAGCAACTCCACCGGAAGCGATATGACGATGAGACTAACACTCAATACTCCCATAAGCAGGATATTTCTCATTTTATTCATACAAATAACCTTGCTCCTTCCACAACCTGCAATAATTCCCGTATTCTTAATCCATTTTTTTATTCCCGCGAGCAACGAGCCAAGTGACTGCTTGCAGGCATTTGGCGACT
>JAMPHJ010000108.1 GCA_023663465.1 Muribaculaceae bacterium
AATACGGCATCTAAGTACCGGCGTTTTCACAGTACCTGCTTATGGATTGTATCTTCTACACAACGGACGGTTGCAATAATCTATAATCGCCATAAACGGAAGGAGCCATAGTTACTACAATGAAAAATATAAGAGCCATTTTATGGAAACAACTAAAAGATACTTTTAAAAATAAGGAAGTGCTGATTCAGTTTATCATGTTTCCGCTGCTTGTGATTCTGATGGAAAATGCTATAACGATAGAAGATATGCCGGAGCATTATTTTGTCAAACTCTTTGCGACAATGTATATTGGGATGGCGCCGTTAACGAGTATGGCGGCGATTCTGGCGGAAGAGAAAGAGAAGAAGACCTTGAAAGCTTTGTTGATGGCTGATGTGAAGCCGGCGGAGTATCTGCTGGGCGTGGGCGGTTATATCTGGATTATCTGCATGGCGGGTTCCCTTGTATTTGGGATAATGGGGGAATACCAGGGAAAACAGCTCTTCTTTTTTCTTGCAGTTATGGCAGCCGGAATCCTGGCGTCTTTGTTAATTGGTGCAGCAATTGGGATATGGAGTAGAAATCAGATGATGGCGACATCGCTGACCATGCCGGTTATGATGGTTTTTGCCTTCCTGCCTATGATATCTACTTTTAACGATATGGTGAAAAAGGTCGCAAAATTTGCTTATTCAGAGCAAATCAGCATTTTAATCAATCATTTGGGACAGGTAGATGCCCATATGGGCTTAGAGGGCGCGCTTGTTATCTTGGTGAACGCGGCGGCAGCGGTGATTTGTTTTATTTTTGCGTATCGGAAGTATGGGATGGGGTAGGTCTATTCTGGCTTGTATTACAACTACGATGTAACTATTGACATTACAACAATCCTGTGCTAATATAAATGTAACAACAAACATTACAACAAAAAGAGGGCAATACCATGCTAAAAAAGATACAGCCAAAACACAAGCAAATGACTTTCGAGCAGTTCCTAAACGGAACGCCCGCAAGAGATTATATTTTTCAAGAAACGCCTTACGAAGAGCAGATTAGACAAGCGGCAGAGATGATAAAAGATGCAGACTATGTGCTGATGGGAGCGGGCGCCGGAATGAGCGCCGCAGCAGGAGCCCGGTATGGCGGTCAGTTTTTTAAGGAGCATTTTGGGGAGTTCATCGAAAAGTACGGCTCCTCTTACAGGCAGGATATGTACAGCGCAGGATTTTATCCCTATCCCGATGAGGAATCTAAATGGGGATATTGGTCAAAACATGCGCTTTTAGCGGGCGTGGATTTAGATGTGACGCCGTTGCATAGAAAGCTTCTGAAAGCGCTGGAAGGAAAAAATAGTTTTCTTTTAAGCACGAATGTGGATGACCAGTTTTTGCGCGCCGGATATCCTGCGGAGCGGATTTTTGCCACACAGGGAAGCTATAGCAGAATCCAGTGTAAGAAGGGGTGTCATCCAAAAACCTATGACGGGACAGGATTGTTTCGGCAGATGGACCAGGCACGAAAGGACTGTAAAGTGCCTTCTTATATGGTGCCTAAGTGTCCGGTGTGCGGCGGTTTTATGGAAATGAATTTAAGAAGCGATAATAATTTCGTACAGGATGAAGCATGGTATGCAGCAGAAAAACGCTTCGGGGATTTTCTATCAGAATGTATGGATAAAAAGACGGCGCTTCTTGAGCTGGGAGTCGGATTTAACACGCCTACAATTATTCGTTTTCCTTTTGAAAGGCTAGTGCGGGAGCATAAAAATATCTGCCTGATACGGCTGAATCTGAATGAAGCGGTAATCCCGGAAAGTTTTGGAAACCGGGCTGTCGGAATTAACGCGGATATGGCGCAGAGCATTCAGGATATCGTACAGGGCGTGCTGCCAGGGCAGCATATTTGCGATGAATGATAGAAATCGAGACGAAATGGGAGGTTTGGGTTATGCAGAGACGACGAGAACAGGAAGAGCGGCTTGATTATCTGCTTCATAAATTCAAAGAAGATTCGGTAGAATATCGGAATCTGGAAATCGGGGACAACTATGGGGACAAACGGATGGCGCTCCGTTCCCTGATGAATATCCGTATGCCGAAGGCGCTGGATGGGGAAGTGTTAGAACAGCAGGATTTGTTTTTACAGGAAGAGGCTTTGGAAAAAGGCATTGTAGATGTGGCGGATATTCCTTCCCTAAAAGAACAGTATGGGATATCTGGCGGATTTGGGTATAAACTTTCTCTCTGGCAGGGGGATATTACGAGGATTCGGGCAGGGGCGATTGTGAATGCGGCAAATTCGCAGATGCTCGGCTGTTTTGTCCCATGCCATAAGTGCATCGACAATGCCATCCACAGCGCCGCCGGGGTGCAGCTTAGGGCAGAATGCAGTCAGTTGATGAACCAGAAAAAAATGCGCTACGGAAGAAATTATGAAGAACCCACAGGGAGGGCGATGCTGACAAAAGGATACAACCTTCCGGCGGAATATGTGATTCATACGGTGGGACCGATTGTCGGGTATCAGTTGACGGATTCCCTGCGGCAGGATTTAAGAAACTGCTATCAGAATGTATTGACCTGCTGTATGGAGAATGGAATCCGCACGGTCGCATTCTGTTGTATCAGCACAGGCGAATTTCATTTCCCGAATGACGAGGCAGCGGAAATAGCAGTAAATACAGTGCTGCGCTTCCTGGATGAAAAGGGGGATAAGTTTGAGCGTATTATTTTTAATGTCTTTAAAGAGGAAGATAAAATAATTTATGAAAATGTATTGAAAAATCAATGATATGGCTGTCTAGTCATTTTCCACATTTTCTTCCATATTATCATAATTTGCGACGTTTTTCTCAACTTCATCACCTTCCAGAAAATCAATAGACGCAATAGTGCGACGTTCTTTTATGACGCCGTAGAGCCAGATATAAATCCAGAGAAGAATGGGCAGTCCGATTGTGGCAAGCAGGCAGGCGGAAAAAAGTCTGTCTGCGCCTGGAAAGTCTAGGAAAGCTACAATCAATGCAGCAAGATAGGTACATGCCAGAATTACGACGCAGAGAAGGGCGGCAATTTGTTTTGGCGTTCTTTTTTTGTCTTTTTTATTCATTCGTGAAACCCCATCCTTTTTATAGGGGACAGGATAAATGCGATCTGCCCCTTATTTTTCTTGTATTATATTATGAATGCATAAGGATTTCAAGAAATTTGAAAATATAGGATAAATTTAGAGAAAATTATGTTACAATGGATACTAGTTGGAAAATAATGTTTTATGGTCTTTATGAAACGGATTGACAGAAAGGCAGGGATAAAAATGTTATATATCGGTGTTGATTTAGGAACCAGCGCGGTGAAACTGTTGTTGATGGATGAAAAGGGAAAGATTCGGAAAATTGTTTCCAAGGAATATCCCCTTTCTTTTCCGGCTCCGGGATGGTCTGAGCAGAACCCGGAGGATTGGTATACAGGGACGATGGAAGGCATCAGGGAGCTGATTGCGGAGGCTGACAGAAGCCAGATTCAGGGAATTGGTTTCGGCGGACAGATGCATGGACTTGTGATACTGGATAAGGAAGATAGGGTGATACGTCCTGCTATCTTGTGGAACGACGGCAGAACCGGTCAGGAATGTGATTATCTTAACAATGTCATCGGCAAAGATAAACTGTCCGAATATACGGCAAATATAGCGTTTACCGGTTTTACGGCACCTAAAATTCTGTGGATAAAAAAGCAGGAACCGGAAAATTTTGCAAAGATTTCCAAAATCATGCTGCCCAAAGATTATCTTGTTTACAGGCTTACAGGAGTGCACTGCAGCGATATGTCCGACGCATCGGGAATGCTGCTTTTAGATGTGAAAAATCGCAGGTGGTCGAAAGAGATGTGCGAAATCTGCGGTATTGGGGAAGAGATGCTTCCGCAACTCTTTGAAAGCTATGAATGCGTAGGCACGGTGAAAAAAGAGATTGCAGAGAAACTTGGCATCCCGGATACGGTAAAAGTGGCGGCGGGCGCAGGCGACAATGCGGCGGCAGCAGTCGGAACCGGCACGGTGGGGGATGGCATGTGCAATATTTCCTTAGGCACAAGCGGCACCATTTTCATTTCCTCTAAGCAGTTTGGCGTGGATAAATTCAACGCCCTTCACGCTTTCGCCCATGCGGACGGATATTACCATCTGATGGGCTGCATGTTGAGCGCCGCATCCTGCAATAAATGGTGGATGGAAGAGATTATCGGCACAGACGCTTATGCAGATGAACAGAAAGAGATTACGAAACTAGGGGAAAACCGTGTGTATTTCCTGCCCTATCTGATGGGGGAACGTTCCCCGCACAACGATCCCGATGCAAGGGGCGTCTTTATCGGGATGACAATGGATACTACGCGGGCGGATATGACTCAGGCAGTGTTAGAAGGCGTGGCATTTGCCCTGCGCGATTCCCTGGAAGTGGCGAAATCGCTGGGAATCCGGTTAGAAAGAACAAAAATCTGCGGCGGTGGCGCCAAAAGCCCGCTATGGAAGAAAATGATTGCCAATATCCTGAATTTGAAAGTGGACGTCATTGAAAGCGAAGAAGGCCCTGCGCTGGGCGGTGCAATGCTGGCGGCGGTGGCCTGCGGGGAATACGACAGCGTGGAGTCGGCTGCATCTCAAATTGTAAAGATTGTAGATACCATCTGCCCGGAAGAAGCGCTTGTGTCGAAATACGAGGAAAGATACCAGCAGTTTAAGCAGATTTATCCGACCTGCCGGGAGTTGTTTAAAAAGATAAAATAGTTATGCTGATTGGCAGCAGACAACTGCGTGCTATTTAATGTTGACGGACCATTTTGCCAGCTCTGACAAGATGGGCAGCAAGTCCTGTGTTAAATCGGTTGTTTCGTACTCCACCCGGATTGGCACTTCCATGTATTCGGTGCGCTTGATAAGTCCGTTGTCTTCCAGTTCTTTGAGGGATTTCGCCAGCATGGTATTGGAAATCCCTCTTATTTTTCGTTTCAGGTCATTGTAACGTGTAGAGCCATTGGCATTCAGGGAACACAAGATAGTGAGTTTCCATTTCCCGCCGAGGGCGTCCGATACTTTTTGCAGTGGGCATGTTTCTGTACAGGGGCAGGTATGGCTGTTACTCATAGGTGTTTTCTCCTTTAACTCCTTTTTTTCTTACTTACTCATAAATAACTGTGTAATTGACACTCAGATAGCGTATTACTATAATTAATTATAAATGGTACGGAAATAAGAGTAAAGCATTTTTTAAGAGCATAGGAGGCGTGGGAAAGCTTTTAAGACTGTAAAGACGCCGCGGCATTTGCTAAGAAAATTGTAGAAAAGGAAGGAATTTAAGTATGCAGGCAATCATGGAAACATTATTCGATATCGTATATCTGAGTCTTGTTATTACAACCGGAATCAGGATGATGCTAAAAGGGCGTAGGGAAAAGCAATATTTTTTGTTTGGTTTGATGGCCGTTATTCTTGGTGCGGGAGATGCCTTTCACCTGCTTCCCCGTGCCTATGCGCTGTGCACAACCGGTCTGGAAAACTATACGGCGGCGCTTGGCATCGGCAAGCTGGTTACTTCTATCACCATGACGATATTTTATGTGCTGCTCTATTATGTATGGCGGATTCGTTATCAGGTAGAGGGAGGGAGCGCCCTGACTGCCTGTATCTGTCTGTTAGCGGCAGCGAGGATTATCCTATGTCTTTTCCCGCAGAATCAGTGGACGTCCGCGGACGCGCCGCTTATCTGGGGAATCTATAGAAATATTCCGTTTGTACTGCTGGGACTGCTTATCATAGTTCTTTATTGGAAAAAGGCATCCGAAACAAACGACAAGGGATTTCGGTTTCTATGGCTGGCGATTGTGTTAAGTTTTGGATTCTATATTCCGGTAGTTCTTTTTGCGGATGCGTATCCGATGATTGGGATGCTTATGATTCCTAAGACCTGTGCTTATGTGTGGGCAGTGCTGATGGGGTATTTTGATATGAAAAAGGAACTTGGCAGCAGGGAAGAATAAAGGAGGATTTTTTCTATATGGATGAAAATTTTGATATTCAGGCATATATGACACGGGGCGTAGAACGAATTGTAGCAGATTCCCTGAAAGCGACGCTGAAGGATCCGCGGGAAAGCGCATTTATGGTAAAATTTGCGGCAGCCAGCAGGAAAGCCTCGAAGATACGGGCGGAAGAGGAAAAGAACGGCGTACATATTCCGCCTTTTTTGATTGCAAGTATTACCAGCAGCTGCAATCTTCATTGTGCGGGCTGTTATTCCAGGTGCAACCATGCGACACAGGATGCGGAACCGGTGAGCCAGCTTACCAGTGAGGAATGGCTTTCTATTTTTCAGGAAGCGGATGAGATTGGCATAAGCTATATCCTGCTTGCCGGAGGGGAACCGCTGCTTCGGAGGGATATTGTGGAAGCGGCAGGGAAAATGCAGAATATCATTTTTCCCATCTTTACCAATGGGACTTATATGGATGAAAAGTATTTCAGGCTTTTTGAACAGTGCCGCAATCTGATTCCCGTCATGAGTATAGAGGGCGGAAAAGAAGAAACAGATATGCGCAGGGGAGAAGGAATTTATGATAAACTGATTTCCAATATGGACAGTTTCCATGAAAAAGGGCTGCTGTTCGGAGCGTCTGTCACAGTAACCACAGAAAATGTAGGGGAAGTTATTTCTGCTGATTTCCTGGACAGCCTTGCGGACAGGGGCTGTAAACTCGTGGTTTATGTTGAATTTGTACCTGTTACGGAAGAAAGCCGTGAGTTGGCGCCCGGAGAGGAAGAGAGGGGACTTTTGAAAAATGGTATCAGGCGGCTGCGGGAGGAGTACCCGGAGATGGTCTTTGTTTCTTTTCCGGGGGATGAAAAAAGTTCCGGAGGATGTATTGCGGCAGGCAGGGGCTTTTTCCATATCAATTCACATGGCGGGGCGGAGCCCTGTCCGTTTTCACCCTATTCGGACATTAATGTGCGGGACGCCTCGCTTAAAGACGCAATGCAGTCCAGACTTTTCCGGGCATTGCGGGACGGCGATATGCTTGTGGATGACCATGCCGGCGGGTGTGTTCTATATGAAAAGAGGGAACAGGTGGAGGAATTATTGAAAGGTAAGTAAAATTTGGGATAGTTTTTGCTATTTTTTTTAGAAAATAGGCGATTTTGTGATAAAACAGGTTGCGCAGACAGTCGAAAAAATGTAAAATAGATATCATAGAATTCCGAAGGAGGAAATTTGGATGAACAAAAGTATTGGGCGCAAGGTTATGGTCATGGTTCTGATATTAGGAGCCGTGATGGTTTTAAACTGTCTGCTGAATGTATCTGCATTGTCTGTCATGGAAGAACAGAATCAGAGAATTGCCGACACGATTACAGAATATCAGGCAGCAATGGAAAAAGAGGATACTGACGGAATGGCGGCAGCGCAAGAGGATATCGATTATATTCTAGGGAAGAGCGCGACAAAGATTAGCGGGACCTATGTGTTTAATGCAATCATAGTCGGGTTGATGATACCGCTGATTATTATCGCGTTATTAATCGTAAACCGTACCATCAGCAGACCTGCAAAGAAGGCGAGTATTCATCTGAATGAAATTGTAAATAAGATAGAGCAAAATGAAGGGGATTTAACCCAGCGGATTCCGGTGCAGACCAAAGACGAAATCGGTCAGCTTGTCAACGGAATTAACGGCTTTATTGAGACGCTGCAGAGACTTATGCAGACCATTCAGGAAAACTCCGGGGCAATTATGGACTCTACTGGAGAGACAAATGCGCGTGTCAACGAAGCCAATCAGAGCGCTATGAATGTATCTGCAGCGTCGCAGGAACTGGCGGCGAGTATGGAAGAAGTGTCTGCAGCGTTAGCCCAGATTGCACAAGGCTCTGCGGAAGCCTTTAAGCAGGCGTCAGAGATATCTGTCAATGCAGACGGCGGCGCAAAGAATATGGCGGAAATCATGCTGTATGCGCAGGATAGACAGAAGGAAACCATAGACAGTAAGGCGCATGCGGTCGGAATGTTCAAAGAAGTCGGCACGGCCTTGCAGGAAGCGGTAGGCGAGAGCCGCAACGTCGAGAAGATTAATGAACTGGCAAGCAATATTCTGAGTATTGCAAGCCAGACAAATCTGCTGGCTTTAAACGCATCGATTGAGGCGGCACGGGCAGGCGAGGCAGGAAAAGGTTTTGCCGTTGTTGCGGACGAGATACGCGTGCTGGCGGATAACAGCCGTGATACGGCAAATAATATCCAGAATATCAGCGCCCTTGTGACCGGAGCGGTAGAAAAGCTTTCTACCAGCGCATCAAAGCTGCTGGAATTTATGAAGGAAAATGTCATGGGCGATTATGACAACTTCGTGGAAATCGCAAACCGTTATTATAATGATGTGGACAATATCAGCCGGATGTTAACAGATTTTGCATCGAAGGCATCACACATGGAAGAGTCAATGCAGGCGATGGATACCGGAATCAATGATATTGCGACCACAGTGGATGAGAGCGCCAAAGGGGTTATGGGAGTGGCGGAAGATACGACCAACCTGGTCAATGCAATTTCCACAATTCAGGAAGAAACCATGCGCAATCAGGAAATTTCCAAGAACCTTCAGGGAGAGGTAAACCGTTTTGAGAAGCTGTAGCGGCATGTGAATTTAAACTGTTTTTATATATGTGAATGATAAAAATGCAGGGTTGCGATGTAATTTGCAACTCTGCATTTTTGATGTTTTTAGAAAATATGTTACCTATTAAGGCAGGGGATTTGTTAGGTGCATAGGATTATACATGGCAGATGAAATAGCATTATAGGAAAGTGCTGGGAATACTTCTTGACAATGTGACGTATACTCCGTTGATATATTTACCGTGTACTTTTAATATTGATACAATGGAGGTGTAGATAATGTCTGAAATTCAAAAAGTAGTTGGTTTGCGGATTCGTGAATTGAGGAATAAAACAGGGTTAAGTCAAGAAAAGTTTTCATTAAAAATAGAAATGGATAGGACATATCTTGCCTCTGTTGAGGCAGGTCGTCGAAATATTTCTATTATTAATCTTGAAAAGATTATAAAGGGATTTGATGTTTCTTTTGCAGAGTTTTTTAAAGATATGTAGCATTGATTTTTTAAGATACATGGAGGCTGAATTCATGATGTATAAGACGTATAATTATATAATGCGAAATGAAGACTTAGTTTATGTTGATGGAGAACTTATTTTAACAAATTGTCAAGTTGTTGATGCAATTCAATTTGCTAATGAGGCTCTTTGTTCGCTTGACCAGCAAACGCAAGCTTTTGATATTAATATTTTTGAAACGATGGGAATGAGAAATCTTAGTGGTATAGTAGGAGAATATTTAGGAAAAAGCCTTCAACGGATATCTGATGGAAGTCTTCAATCCAATTTACATCAAGATGGTTATCCGGACTTATTGATTACTAATACTCCGGAAAGAAAAAGATATTTTGAATCTTTATATTCGGTAATTGATGGAAAAAAGTATCCTCATAATAAAGCATCCTTTAGCTCATATCGATATGGTGGTATTGAAGTAAAAGCTACTTGTGGCAGTACACCGCCAGCAAGTCAAGTCCCAAAGCCATTAATTGGTCAACAACGAATTTCTTTGATAAATTCATTTGATTGGAAAGCACATCATCGGGAAACAAATAATCTACTAGGCATTCTTTGGGATTTTATCAGCGGCATTCCTACTATAGTGGCTGCTTTTTATCGGGATGATTTAGTGTCAGATGACTGGGGAAATATTGTGCAACCAAGAGAAGGAGGTGGTAGAACAACAAGCGTATCCATCATGAATCGAAATGGAATTAAGAAGATGTGTGAAGGTTGGATTACTGTTATTGATGATTCGCAGTACCTATCTGCATTATCTAAAAGTAAGTGGATTGGTTATCGAATTGACAGGTAATATCTTTCTTATATGGTAAATCCCCATGCTGGTTTTATTAACATGGGGATTTGTACTATTCAATACCTTCAATTTTTAAAATATTTTTACAAATTAAGTCAATCATTTTAGGAGGTACACTTTCGCCAATGGTATCCCTTATCAGCCCATCCTTTACTTGTTTCCCATTTATCGAAAATGAATATGGATATTGCGAAATTGTTTGAATGATTATTCCTTCCCATAAAGATAAAACCCTTGTTTGTGAAGGATGAACTTTGTTGTCTGAGCAAGCATACTGAAAATTCTGAGTAAGGGTGCTTGCAGGTTCATCCCATGACATACGTTTATATGCGCTTGTATATCCTTTCATAATACGTTTTTTACCACTTCCTTTTTCCACCACATAGGGTCTGGGTAATAATTGTCCACATTTTTCGCAATATAAAGGAGTATCTGTATTGATTTTGTTGACACCTTCTTTATCATGCGTTGTGCCATGCAGGGCATTTCCTTGATAACCACAATCTGGATTGACACATTGATTGTTAAATGATGTGTTTCCTTCGGGAGTATTATCTAACCACCATATTTTTTTCTTGTCAAGAATTGGAACTTTGTGAAGGGTATTGTTTTTATCAAAGTTTTTTCCTTTTTCAGCTCTTAATGGCGGTAAAAAACCGATGGCTTCTTTTAAAGTAACCCAGGGCTTTTTTGATAATGTCTTTTCGCTAGAGTGTGTAGTTTTTGGTAAAAATGTGC
>JAMPHJ010000109.1 GCA_023663465.1 Muribaculaceae bacterium
CCCGACCTTTTGGTCCGTAGCCAAACGCTCTATCCAGCTGAGCTAAACGCACATAATATTGTGAAAAGCGATATCCTAACTTTTCACAACATAAAAATTGTAAATGGTTTTCTATCAAATGTCAAGAGAAATTTTCCTAGTTACAACCGGCTGATTACAACTGGAAAAATGCAACACTATTGTTGAGCTGTTCCATAACGGATTTCAATTCTTCCGCCTGTTTTGCGACGCTCTCAATATTGGCTTTGAGCTCTTCTGTAGAAGCGTTGGCTTCTTCTGCGGAAGCGGCGTTTTCTTCGGAAATGCCGGACAAATCGCTGACGGCGTCTAGCACGTTAGTTTTATTTTTATCTACAGTGTCCACTAAGGCGGTAATCGTATTGACTGCGTCGGAAGCGTCGGAAATATTGGATTCCACGTTATCAAAACTCTGGTTTACAATCTGCAGCGCAGCAGCCTCTTTGCCGACTGCATCCTGGATTTGTCCCGCAATCTTCGTGCATTCTTCCGTTTTGTCGGTAATTTCTGTGATGATGGTCTGAATCTGCTGTGCGGAGGAATTGGATTGTTCCGCAAGTTTCTGGATTTCGCTGGCAACGACTGCAAAACCTCTGCCCGCTTCGCCCGCCCTTGCGGCTTCGATGCTGGCATTTAAGGACAACAGGTTGGTCTGGTCAGAAATATCCATAATCATCTGCGCAGCAGTCGTAATTTGTTCCACGGCGCTGCTGACGCTGGATATACTGGTAATGACGCTGTCTGCGCTTTCGGTAGTGTAAGTGTTGGCTTTTAACAGTTCATCTAAGTTGGTTTTGGCGGTCTTGCTGACCTGGGATACCGTTTCGGTTACTTCCTGTGTGGAAAGGGAGCTGTCCGCAATCTGGGTGATACTGTCTGAAATTTCGCTCATGTCAAACGCCTGTTTCTCTACGGAGCCAGCCATGCTCTGTGCACAGAAGGAAAGCTCTTCCATAGTGGTACTCAGATCTTTGACTGCCTGGGAACAGTTTCCGAGGGAATCATCCACATGAGTAACGGACGTATCGATTGTCCGGGAGCAGTTTAAAATCAGTTGTACGACTTCCATCAACTGGTTGCGCAGTTTATCGACGGCTTCCGAAACTTCGTAGAGCTCTCGGATTTTATTGCTGTTTTTATTCATTTTGTGACTCAGGTCGCCGTTGGATAGCATAACTGTTTCGTCGCGCAGTGTCTGCATTTGTTTCGCGGTCAGTCTGCCGGCGATAACTGCAATGATGACAATCAGTATCATCAGTCCGAGGCAGACGAGCAGGATATAATTTAGATACGCTCCGGTAGCTTGATCCAGTTCGGTACTTGGCTTACCTGTGAAAATGATACCGGTTACTTTGCCGTTTTCTTCTATCGGAATGTAGTAACCATAATAATCTTTGCCGCCGATATCAATATTTCTGGCAAAGTATGTATTGCCCTGATTTAAAACCGTTTCTTTGACGGCATCGGAGCACTGGGTTAAAAGCATACGGTTGCCGTCTTCATCGAGTACGGTTGTAAGATACCGGGTATCTCCGTAAAAAAAAGTACATTCAATTTCTGTTTTTTCTTTAATGGAATCAATAATATTAAGGTTTTCAGATAGGTTGGTGCCGCCTTTGTATAGCAGTTTGCCGGATAACCAGTAAGTGCCGTCGTCGATAGCGTCAAACGTATTCAGCAGGGTATATCCGGTTGCCCTCAGGGTACCTTCAATTTCCTCTTCCGCAGTATTCTCTATGTAGCGGAAAGAAGTAAGGACATTCACGGAAATGGCTAAAACAGCGGGTAATAAACATAACACAAGTAACACGGTAATAATGCTTGGTTTTTTCTTCATAACGAGCTTTCCTTCCGTAATATGATAATATGATGTTGTCAATGACAGAATTTCGTGCAGAAATACTGTCGGATACTCTTAGTATAATTGGAATTTAGATAATTGGCAAGCAAAAAAAGCGTAAAATCAGGATATGCCAAATGTGCCGACAGGCGCGGATGAAAGATGTTCAGAATAGATAAGTGCACGGAAATCAATTTTCAGTCAGCTCTTTTACATTAAACCGGCAGGACAGATAAAAATCCCGCGAAGGTCCTTGAAAAACGCCGGTCCTTAGTGAAAAAGACGCAACGCGGCTTTTGAACTTAGTACCGTTGCGTTTTTCATGGAGCGAGAGCGCGCCTTCGCGGGATTTTTATCTGTCCTACCACCTCAATATCTACATGCTGACTGAAAATTGATTTCCGTGAGATAAATGCATTCCATATTGCAGTTTGGAAAGATTAGTGCTAAAGTGTGAAAAGGCGGTAATTTGCCAGGGGAGGGATGCGTATGCAGAAAAAATTAGCGGTTATTAACGATATATCCGGCTTTGGGCGATGTTCTATTGCCGTGGCGCTTCCGATTATTTCGTATCTGGGGGTGCAATGTTGTCCGGTGCCGACTTCTATTTTTTCCAATCATACCGGATACCCGCATTTTTTCTTTGATGATTATACGGAAAAAATGCCAGAGTATATCGAACATTGGAAAAGACTGGGGCTTACTTTTGAGGGAATCGCCACCGGTTTTCTGGGTTCGGCGAGGCAGATTCAGGTTGTAAAAGAATTTATTCAGGATTTTTCCAAAGAGAATACGCAGATTGTGATAGACCCGGTTATGGGCGACTATGGGAAACTTTACGCTACTTATACGGAAGAGTTGTGTCAGGAAATGAAGCAGTTGGTTTCCTATGCGGATATCGTTACGCCGAATCTGACGGAATGCTGTAAATTGACGGATACGCCCTATAAAGATACGGGGTGGAAGAAGAAAGAGCTGTACTTAATGGCGGAAAAAATTGCCGGACAGGGACCGGAAAAAATCGTTATTACGGGTATTAGGCAAGGGGACTTCATTGCCAATTATATTTACGAGCGGGGCGAGGAGCCGAGATGGATACGGACACACCGGGTAGGGACGGAGCGTTCCGGTACGGGAGATGTTTTCGCCGCCATTATCGCAGCGGACAGTGTGAATGGAGTGCCTTTTTATGCATCTGTAAGGAAGGCGTCCGGGTTTGTGAAAAAATGTATCCTGAAATCAATTGAGTTGGACATTCCGAAAACCGACGGTGTATGTTTTGAAGAAATCCTGTATCAGATGAAGCGGAATTGAATTGTTTATTCTTGTCGGACAATTGCGAAACAAAAGTTTAAAAGTATGTAGTTGTAACATCTTAGTTTCGCGATTACCTATAAGTACGGAAATAAGAAGGAGTGAAATGTAACATGGTTATTTTATATGAAGTACACGAAAATTTATATGTGAATCTGACGAACCGCTGCCCCTGCGCCTGTACTTTTTGTCTGCGCCAGACGATGGATGAGATGAATCATTCCGGCAGTCTGTGGCTGGAGCGGGAACCTTCTGTGGAAGAAGTAATTGCAGAGTTTGATAAGTTTGATATGAAGAAGTATAAAGAGTTGGTTTTCTGTGGATTCGGAGAGCCGACGCAGCGGCTGGAGGATTTGCTGAAAATAGCCGCGTTTGCCAAAGAAAAATTCGGGATTTCCATCCGAGTCAATACCAACGGTCTGTCCGATTTGATTTATGAAAAAGATACGGCGCCGATGTATGAGGGGGCGGTAGACACCATATCCATCAGTCTGAACACGCCCGATAAGGAAGAGTATCTGAGACTGACCCGAAGTAAATTTGGGATACAGTCTCATGGCGCGATGCTTCGGTTTGCTGGAAATGTGAGTCATTATGTGCCCCATGTCATTCTGTCTACCGTGGCGACTACGATTACGGAAGAAGAAGAGCGGCAATGTCAGGAAATCTGTGATAAACTGGGCGTTACTTATCGGATCAGACCGTTTGAGGAGTAATCAGGACAGGCTTACTGCGCGAGATACTGAAGCTCAAAAGGATAGCCGTCTTTCTTATTCTGGGTCAAGGAGCTGTCCGTTTCGATGATAAGGAAAGAATCACTCCGAATGACTTCTTTCATTTCTTCACGGACAGACTCTGACATATGGGCAGAGATTTTCCTGCAGATATAATTGCCTGCAGGCAGGGTGCGGACAGCGTCTTTTACAGATTGTGAAGCGCCCGGTGAAAGCATATCCTCGTTGACGGTCAGAAACATGTATCTTGTCAGGCTGCCTTTTTGGTACTCATGCAGAACGCCGGACGGATAGGATACATTTAGTCCCAACTGTTGCGCAGAAACGAATAGTTTCAGGATATACTGCCCGTAATATTTAGGGGTATCCATATCTTCCAAGGGTACAGTTAGAAGAATGCGGCTATCGTAGGCGTTTTGATAAAAACCTTCCGGCAGCATGATTCCGGCTTTGCTTTCCGGGATTTTGACTGTTCCGTTGACGGAAACGGAAAGATGCTGCAAAGTATCCTGTAGCGCTTCCAGACATTTATGGATTTCTAAGATTCTTTCTTCCGCAAGGCTTTTGCCGTCATAAAGCAGCTTCTGTAAATGAAGGGAATTGTTTTCCACATAATTGTTTAAATCCCTAAGGGGGATTCCCAGTTTGATGCAGAGTGTGATAGCGTCCAGAAGATAGAGCTGCTCTTTTGTATAATAGCGGTAGTTGGTTTCCGTGTTGATAAAAGCGGGTTTTAAGATACCGATTTTGTCATAGTAGCGTAAGGATTTGATGCTGACGTTTTTGAGTTTAGCGACTTTACCGATGGATAGGTACTGGGTCATAGGGGCTCCTTTCTTTAACGGGTTATCATGAAAGTCCGTTGCAAACTGTCTAAAGTCTGCCATAGTGGTATTGTTCTGCATTTCTACTATGACATATTCCCGTCCTTTTTGCAAGAGCTGACTGAAAATTAATTTCCATAAAAAATAGTATCCGTGCATAGTAAAATAAGAAAGAGTGTGATAAACTTGTTACAGAAAGCAAACAGGGATTTTGATACGGATACGGAAGCATGATTTTAGAATGATGGGATATTCTTATGGATAAAAGAGAATTTATTGAAAAATTGCAGCGCGCCCTTGCCGGCGGGTTAAATAGCGCTCAGGTGGCGGAAAATGTACGCTATTATCAGGAATATATAGAATCCGAGATGCAGAAGGGAAACTCGGAGCAGGGAGTGCTTGCGCAGCTTGGAGATCCAAGACTGCTGGCGAAGAGTATCATTGAGGCGAATAAGCATACCGGCGAGAATTACGGTTCTAACCGGGAGTATGATGAGGAAATGGCGCAGGAAGACAGGAAATGGGATAGAACCGGGCGAAGCGTCAAGGGCATCAGGCTGCCAGGGTGGATGATTATGTTAATCGTTACGGTGCTTGTCATTGTCGCAATCGGGTTAGTAACGTCCCTGCTGTATGTGTTTGCGCCGGTGATTATCGTGGGGCTGGCAGTATTATTAGTCGTAAAAGTGATTCAAAATAAATCAAATTAGTACTAAAGTCCTATTTTCCCTATGAATACTTTTCAAAAAATCTTGCCATACTATTGCTGTAACAAAAATTAATCAGGAGGTATGCAAGATGTCTAAGAATGATTATAACCAGAATTCTCAGAACAATGAAAAACAGCAGGACAAGGCTAACAATTGTAACAGCCAGAATTCTCAAAACAACCAGAACAACAAGAACAACTCCAAGAACAGCTCTGGCAGCAATGCGCAGGACAATCAGAAGAACAATAACTTCTAAGACAACGATGGAGACGAAAAGGGAGCCGGATAGTATTTCGGCTCCCTCTTTGCGGTGTAGAAAATCTGCATCTTAAAGATTGACAGACCAAGGGCGACACTTTAAAATAAACCTATGGAAAAATTTAGTTTTATTGTACCATGTCATTTTGGACTGGAAGCAGTGTTAAAAAGAGAAATTACAGATTTGGGATATCAGATATCCGCAGTAGAGGATGGGCGCATAACCTTTGAAGGGGATGCGGCTGCGCTTTGCCGCGCGAATATTTTTTTGCGTACAGCGGAAAGAGTGCTGCTGAAAATAGGAAGTTTTCACGCGGAAACATATGAGGAACTTTTTCAGGGAACGAAGAAACTGCCCTGGGAGGCTTATATCCCGGAAGATGGAAAATTCTGGGTGGCGAAGGCGGCGAGTGTGAAGAGTAAACTTTTCAGTCCGTCCGATATTCAGTCTGTTATGAAGAAGGCAATGGTGGAGCGGCTGAAATCCGTTTATCATAAGGAATGGTTTGCGGAAAGCGGCGCTTCTTTTCCGGTACGCGTCTTTCTGATGAAAGACGAAGTCGTGGTAGGACTGGATACGAGTGGGGAATCTCTGCACAAAAGAGGTTACCGGAAATTGACGGCAAAAGCGCCGATAGCGGAGAATCTGGCGGCGGCGCTGATTATGCTGACGCCGTGGAATAAGGATAGGATTTTGGTGGACCCTTTTTGCGGCAGCGGGACATTTCCGATTGAGGCAGCTATGATGGCGGCGCATATGGCGCCGGGCATGAATAGGGCTTTTCTGGCGGAAGAATGGAGCCATATTTTACCTAGGAAGGAATGGTATCGGGCAGTAGAGGAAGCGAATGATGCTGTTACTATGGAAGTTAAGACAGATATTCAGGGATATGATATCGATGCGAAAATGGTGTCGATATCCAGGGAAAATGCCCGCCTTGCTGGGGTAGGGCAGATGATTCATTTCCAACAGCGAAGCGTAGAGCAGTTAAGCCATCCGAAGAAGTATGGGTTTCTGATTACCAATCCCCCTTATGGAGAGCGTATTGAGGATAAGGCAAATCTTCCCGATTTGTACCGGATATTGGGCAGCCGCTATCAGGCGCTGGATAGCTGGTCCATGTATGTGATTTCCGCCTATGAAGAGGCGGAGCGTTACATCGGAAGAAAAGCGGATAAGAATCGTAAAATTTATAATGGCATGATGAAAGCATATTATTATCAGTTTATGGGACCAAAGCCGCCTCAGCGTGGAAAAAGGCAGCAGGGAGGTTGACATGCAGCAGAATCAACTGATGAAAACGACGGCATTTTATACGGTTTTGTTTGCGATTTGTTCGCTGGCGGTTATTTTTTATTATTCCGCCCATAAAGTGGTGGTTGTGGCGGACTTGGCGCAGGATGAAGTCGTGCAGCGCGACGAAACTCTCAGGCAGGAAACCCCGGCAAAGGATACAGCGGGGCAGAATGAGATTTTGTTTGTTAGTAATGAGCAGGAAATGACTTATTTCTGCATTCCGCTTCACGAAGGGATAAAAGCCGAAAATGTGACGATAGAAAATCATTATATGGACAAAGAACTGTGGGTGAGTCTCAGACAGCCGGAACTGATGGAAAGCCTTTTGGAGTTTTACCAGAGTCAGGGGGCGTATGGAAACCGGGACGCCGTGATTAACGGATATTTTGAGGAAGGAGCGGATACTTTCTGGCTGAAATTCCGTCTGGCGGATATTTATGAATACCATAGTATTTTTGAAGATAGCAAATTATATATCGAATTTGTGACGCCGAAAGAGGCTTATGATAAAATCGTCGTAATCGACCCTGCCTACGGCGGGGATATAACGGGGGCGGTGTCGGGAAAGCTGAAAGGAAAAGATGTGGCGTTAAATATTGCCCGTGCCCTAAAGAAAAAGCTGGATGATACCGATATCAAAGTGTATTATACGAGAATGGATGATAGCGCGCCTTCTGATGAGAGCCGGGTGAATCTGATTAACGGCGTAAAGGCAGATATGGTAATTCGTATAGAAGTAAACGAAAATGAAGACACCAAGGTATACGGCACAGAAGCGGTCTATAACAGTAAATTCTTCATACCGGGCTTTGGAAGCGTGGAGCTGGCGGATATGCTGGAGCGGGAAGTGGTAACAGCAATCAGCGGAAAAGCCAACGGACTGGTGGACGCAGAGGAAGACGATACGGTCATCCGGGATGCGACGGTTCCGGCGGCGGCAATCCGGGCAGGCTATGTAACCAATGGACAGGAATCCATTCTGTTGAACCGGGACGATTATATTGAAAAGATTGCGGAAGGCATTTATCAGGCAATCGAAGCGGCGTATGCGTTATGATGTGAGATGCTATAGATGAGGACTAAGGTGCAGGCGTTATGAACGAGGATTATCGAAGCAGCCGGGAGTACGGATACAAGCAGGAGGATAAGGCATGAAAAAGACAATCGTGTTTGCCACTGGAAATCAGGGGAAAATGCGCGAAATCCGGCAGATTCTGGCGGATATGGACGCGGAAATCCTGTCGATGGCAGAGGCGGGTATTACAATAGATATCGTTGAGAATGGAAGGACTTTTGAAGAAAATGCCGTGATTAAGGCAAAGGCTGTAGCGGTCCAGACGAAGCATATCGTCTTAGCGGACGATTCCGGTCTGGAAATTGATTATCTGAATAAGGAGCCGGGGATTTACTCGGCGCGGTATATGGGGGAAGATACTTCCTATGATTTGAAAAATGCGAATCTTCTCAAACGGTTGGAAGGCGTTGCGGATGAGAAGCGGACGGCAAGATTTGTCTGTGCGATTGCAGCGGCGTTGCCGAACGGGGACATTTTTACGGTGCGGGGCGTTGTAGAAGGCAGAATTGCTTATCAGATACAAGGGGAAAACGGTTTCGGTTACGACCCGATTTTTTATCTGCCAGAGTACGGGTGCACGTCCGCACAATTGAGCGAGGAAGATAAAAATGCCATCAGCCATAGGGGCAGGGCGCTGCGCGCCATGAAAAAACTACTGGATAAAATAGATAGGGTGACTGTATGAAAGTACTGATTGTGAGTGATACGCATCGACAAAACGACAATTTTCTGCGGGTCATGGGAAAAGTCGGACCAATCGACATGCTGGTGCATTGCGGCGACACGGAAGGCAGCGAAGATATGATTGCTGAGGCGGCGGGCTGCCCGGCATATATCGTGCGTGGGAACAATGATTTCTGGTCCGCTATGCCAAGAGAGACGGAATTTATGATTGCGGATTATAAAGTCTGGCTGACCCACGGGCACAATTACTATATATCCATGAATTATGAGGTGATTAAACAGGAAGCCAGGGACAGGGACGTGGATATTGTGATGTGTGGGCATACCCACAAACCGATTATCGATATCGGAAGGAATTTGACGCTGATTAATCCGGGCAGTTTAAGCTATCCCCGGCAGGAAGGCAGAAGACCTTCCTATATCCTGATGGACATCGATAGGGAAGGCAAGGCACATTATACGATTAATTATCTATAAGTACATAATTTTTAGGAAGTGTAAAGTTTGTGGATACGCGGGCTTTACACTTTTCTTGTAGGAGGCAGACATGCATATTGTAATCATCGAGGACGAAGTGGCAATCCGGCAGGAATTGAAGCTGCTTTTAGAAAATGCGTTATATAAAGTGACGGCGTTGACGGAGTTTCACGAAGCGGCGCGACTTGCGCTGGAGGCGGAGCCGGATTTGATTCTGTTAGATGTGAAGCTTCCGGAGGAAACGGGGTTTGATATCTGCGCCCGGATACGGGAGGTATCGGATGTGCCTGTTATCTTTCTGACAAGCTTGACAGATTCTATGGATGAGCTGAATGGGATATTGAAGGGCGGGGACGATTATATTACCAAGCCTTTCCAGGCGCCGATTCTGCTGGCGCGTATTGCGGCGGTCTTAAAGAGGATCCGGCATATGGACAGAAAAGAAGAGCAGATATTAACTTATAAAAACGTCGCACTTCATGTCCCAAAAAGCTGTATCCGGCATGGGGACAAACAGGTGGAGCTGACGAAGAATGAGTTTCGGATTCTATATTATCTTTTCCAAAATCCCGGAAGAATTGTGTCGCGGGTGGAGTTAATCGAGTATCTGTGGGACAATCAGATATTTATCGACGATAATACGCTCAGCGTAAATATGACGCGTATCCGGGGGAAGTTAGAACAAATTGGCGTGTATGATTTTGTGGAAACCAAGAGGGGAATGGGGTATTGTCTATGAAGATAGCGGCTTATCTGAAGGATAAAGTATTGTTGTTTCTGATGCAGTTTTCCTGCATGTTGGCGTTAACCTTGTTTTTGCTGGTGACCGGATATCCGAAGGATGCCTGTTTGATTGTGTTATCCTGCTGGATTCTGGTACTTATGGTCTGGCTAACGCTGGACTATCATAAAAGAAAGCAATATTTTGGGCATATGGAAGCTGTACTGGAACAGGTGGATCAGCGGTATCTGCTGGGCGAACTGATGCCCGTATCCGCCAGATTAGAGGATAAGCTCTACCGGGATATGATACGCAAATCCAATCGTTCGGTAATCGAGAGAATCCGTGCCATCGAAGAGAGCCAGCAGGAGTACCGGGAATATATCGAAAGCTGGGTGCATGAAATCAAAGCGCCGATTACAAGCGTTTCTTTGATGTGCGAGAATCATAAAAACGAATGGATGAAAGAAATCAGCAGGGAAAACAGCAAAATTGAGAATTATGTGGATATGGCGCTCTACTATGCGCGCTCGGACGAGGTCTATAAAGACTATGTGATTCAGGAAACGGATTTGGCGCAGATTGCCGC
>JAMPHJ010000010.1 GCA_023663465.1 Muribaculaceae bacterium
GAATTTTCATTTTCCCTAAATTCTACCGTACCCTCAAATTCATACTTCATTCTGCTTTTACCTCGTCTCTTCCCATAATTGATTAATCCCTACATGCTCATTGTAACATGAACCATTCCAGGCGGCAACCACTTATCCATCTTTTCTCAGTCGCCAAATTCCCCGAAACTGATATTCATATCGACATCCGCCCTGATGCCTTCCACTTCCCCGGAATCTGTATACTGCCAAATCTTAAACTCGTAGGGGAAATACAAGCTTGTATCATAACTTGCAAACCATTTATCGTAATCTTCCAGCTGTTCTATGTCCAGCATCAGCATGAAAGTCTTCAGATTACCGTAAATCATCGGCGTATATCCCGCCTCTTTTATCATCTCACAGAAGGTAATACAATATTCGGTCCGTTCTTCTTTCGTCAAATCTGCGGTTCTGGCATTCTGCGCGGATACCGCTTCCACGTCTATGACAACAGGATAGGTAATCTGATACGGCTCTATCGCATCTAGCACATATTCCGCTTCTTCTTCGGCTTCTTCCACACTCGTCGCCTGGGTGAAAAAGTAAATGCCCGCCGCGATATCGTTTCTCAGCGCCCCTTTGATGTTCGTTTCAAACATCGCATCTTCCACGATTTCCCCTTCCGTATATCCACGGACGCCCAATCTGATAAAGGCATACTCCACACCGTCCTGCGCCACTTCCTCCCAGTCGATTTTTTCCTGATAACGGGATACGTCGATGCCTTTATGGGAAATGACGGTTTCGTCCTCATAATATTCCAGCAGACCATCCTCTGTCAGTGTGAAATTTTCCTGTAAATATGTATGCTGTTTTAACGTATCCAAAATTGGGAAGAAATAATACTGGTTGCTGTCCACAAGCACGATATCCTCTGGATAGAAATGACGCAGCATTTTCAGCGTGCCATCCCCCGATAACATCAATTCTTTCATCTCATCCAGAATTTCCTGCCGGGTCTCTTCGGAAACAGTAAGCCCTACTTCTTCCTCTTTCTGCGCAAGTAAGTAATCCACTTCTTCCTGCGTAAAAGTATTCTGCAGCGCTTCTAACTCGCTCATGACTTCGATATTTTCCTGTTGCGTGGCGCGGTACTTAAAAAACATGACCATACAGACCGTAACCGCGCTCAGTGTAATCAGACAGAGAATAATGGAAGCAAACAACGTAATATTTTCAGCCCGCCTTTTTCTTCTTCCCCTGCCTTTTCCCTGTACATTATGTTCCTGCATCATATGTTTTCTCCTATATCCTGTCGCTAAAATAGCTCTTATATCCTTCCCCGAAAATTTCCGTGGCGCTCGTAATCACCATGAAGGCTTCCGCATCTTCTTCTTTTACGATATCTTCCACCTGCGGGGAAATCTGTTTTTTGGCTGCGCACATCAGAACCTTTTTCTCTTTGCCGCTGAATGCCCCATGCCCTTCAATCTGGGTAACGCCGATATCCAGCTCCTCTAAAATCCGTTTCGTAATCTCCGGGGCTTTATCGCTGATGATATAGAGCAGTTTCGCCTCGTCCTTTCCATATAGAACGATATCCAGCATCAGGGAGCTGACTACCACCGTAATCCCCGCATATAAAGCGGCGTCAATATCCTTGAAAACAATACCAGATATCGTAATAATAATAACATCTGTTACAAAAAAAAGCACTCCTGTTTTCAGGTACGGCAATTTTCTGCGAAGCCATTTCACAATAATATCCATGCCGCCCGTGGTGGAGCCCACCTTCATAATCATACCGATGGAAACCGCGTATAGTACGCCACCCGCAAGAGCTGCTAACAGTATATCATCTGTCGCCGCTCCCAGGGGCGCTAAAATATTGGCAAAGATGGAAATAAGCGCCGTAGCGTAAATCGTCGAGATCGTAAACCTGACACCGAATTTCCAGATGGCAAATAACAGAATCGGTATGTTCAGTATAAAAATCAACGTACCTGTTTCTATGTGCAGCGATTTGCTGATAATAATCGCAATCCCCGTAACGCCGCCCGGCGCCATATTGTTTGGGTCGATAAACAGACTGATTGCCGCCGCATTGATAAATGCAGAAACGGTTATGACGGCATATTTTTTCCAACTTTCCATTTTCATATGCTCTTACAAGCTCCTATCGGTTCTGACTTCTGCTCCTGCCACAGACAGCAGCATTTTCCCCATATAGTATGTGAATTTCCCTTCAAATCATACGTCTGCTTTCCGCCTTATGGATTGTGAACCCTATGCCGGCGTCAAATGCTGGCACGCACCAGTTCCGGGCGGTAGCCATTTTCTTTCAGTGCCGTGATAATCTGGTTTTTATGCTCCGTACCGTAAGCTTCTAACGTAATCCGCAGCTCCACCGCGGCGTTTCTGTTTATCGATACGAACTGATTATGCTCCAGTTTGATAACATTGCCATTCTCTCTGGCAATGACATCGGCTACCCTGGACAATTCCCCCGGCTTGTCGGGAAGCAGTACGGATACGGAGAAAATTCTATCCCTCAGGACAAGTCCCTGCTGTACGACAGAAGACATCGTAATCACGTCCATATTGCCGCCGCTTAGAATCGCCACGGCTTTTTTATTCTTGATATCCATGTGCTTGAGCGCGGCCACCGTTAAAAGCCCTGAGTTTTCTACAATCATCTTATGGTTTTCCACCATATCCAGAAAGGCTACCACCAATTCTTCATCCGCCACGGTAATGATATCATCCAGATTCTGGCTGACATAAGGAAAGATAACCGTCCCCGGCGTTTTAACCGCGGTTCCGTCTGCAATCGTATTCACCACGCTAAGGGTCTGTACCTTGCCGGCGCGGATGGACTCCTGCATACAGTTTGCCCCCGCAGGCTCCACACCGATTACCTTAATCTTAGGATTCAACAGCTTGGCAAGCGTCGAAACGCCGGTAGCAAGTCCGCCACCGCCAATCGGAACGAGAATATAATCCACCAGAGGAAGCTCCTTGATAATTTCCATCGCAATCGTGCCCTGTCCCGTCGCCACATCTAAATCGTCAAAAGGATGGACAAACGTATAACCTTTTTCCTCTGCAAGCTGATAAGCATAGTTGCATGCCTCATCATAGACGTCACCGTAGAGAACCACCTCTGCGCCGTATCCTTTCGTGCGGTTTACTTTAATCAGCGGCGTGGTCGTCGGCATAACGATGGTCGCTTTTACGCCGTAGCATTTGGCCGCATAGGCAACCCCCTGCGCATGATTTCCGGCAGAGGCCGTAATCAGCCCTTTCTGCCTATCCTCTTCCGATAAGGTACTCAGCTTATAATAGGCGCCCCGCACCTTATACGCCCCGGTAAACTGCATGTTTTCCGGTTTCAGATAGACTTTTGCGCCCGTCTGCGCACTGAAATAATCGCTGTATACAAGTTTTGTCTCCATTGTCACCCGCTTGACGACTTCACAGGCTTCTTCAAATTTTTCTAAGGACAATTCTTTCTCTTCCATCTTCCAATCCTCCCAACCGCCGGTATTCTGAAATTTCTCTTGCGCCACTCAGAATCTTTCTCGAATTATTCTGCATCATTTTTGAGTCATTCTGAATCATTCTAATTATTCCTGAATTATTCTTGGTCAAACAACGCGTTCACAAATTGGTCTGCGTCGAATTTCTGTAAATCTTCAATCGTCTCGCCAACGCCGATATATTTTACCGGAATCTGCAGCTCTGACTGGATTGCCACCGCAATTCCGCCTTTTGCCGTACCATCCATCTTGGTCAGGATGATTCCTGTCAAATCCGCCGCTTCCCCAAATTCCTTTGCCTGCTGCAATGCATTCTGTCCCGTCGTTCCATCCAATACAACCAGATTCTCCCGATGGACGCCCGGAAACTCTTTATCGATGATACGATTCATCTTTTTCAGCTCTTCCATCAGATTTTTCTTATTGTGAAGCCGCCCCGCGGTATCGCACAACAGTACATCTACATTTCGGGCTTTCGCCGCCGTCACAGCATCGAAGATAACGCTTGCCGGGTCGGAGCCTTCTTTGCCGCCTATGATATCTACGCCCGCACGGTGCGCCCATTCCGTCAGCTGTTCGCCCGCCGCCGCACGGAAGGTATCCGCCGCCGCGATTAGTACTTTTTTATTCTGGGCTTTCAATTTCCCGGCTAATTTCCCGATGGAAGTTGTTTTGCCTACACCGTTAACCCCGATGACAAGCACAATGGACTGCTTGTGTTCAAACTCATAGGCAGTCTCGCCCACCTGCATCTGCTCTTTGATGTTGCGGATTAAAAACTCCTTGCATTCGCCCGGTTCCTTGATATGGTTCTCTTTGACCTGCTCGCGCAGTTTATCCAGAATCTTCCCCGTCGCGTTTACGCCGATATCGCCCATAATCAGAATTTCTTCCAATTCTTCATAGAAGTCCTCATCGATATACGAAAAACCGTTAAAAACTGCATCAATTCCCTGTACGATGTTTTCCCTCGTTTTGGACAATCCGGCTTTCAACCTGCTAAAAAATCCTTTTTTTTCTTCACTCATTAATCATCCAATTCCTTATCTATTAAATTTACGCTTACCAGCGTAGAGACACCCTTTTCCTGCATTGTAATCCCGTAGAGTCTGTCCGCTTTTTCCATCGTGCCGCGTCTATGGGTAATCACGATAAACTGCGTGCTTTTCGTCAGTTTATGTAGATACTTTGCAAACCGTCCCACGTTATTTTCATCCAGCGCCGCTTCAATCTCGTCCAACAGACAGAAAGGAGAGGGTTTCAAATTCTGGATGGCAAACAGCAGACTGATTGCCGTTAACGATTTTTCCCCACCGGACATCTGCATCATATTGACCAGCTTCTTTCCCGGCGGCTGTGCAATAATGCGGATTCCTGCTTCCAAAACATCTTCGTCCTCGATAAGCTCCAGCGTACCTTTTCCGCCGCCGAACAGTTCTTTAAACACTTTGTCAAACTCCCGGTTTATCTCGGCAAATTTTTCATTAAACTGCTTGCGCATGGAAGTGTCCAGTTCTTCAATAATGCCAAGCAGGGTCTGTTCCGCCTCAACCAAATCATCATGCTGCGTCTTTAAGAAGGTATAACGCTCCATTAGATTCTTGAAATCCTCGATAGCGTTGACATTGACGTCCCCCAGCTTTCTGATGGCGTCCTTTAGGGCGGAAATTTCTTTTTTCATGGCGGATAAATCCGTCATTTCTTCATCCCGCATGGAAGAAGCGTCCGATAGCGTAATCTGATACTCGTCCCACATATAATTAATCTGGGACTCTATGGAATCCTCTAATTTTTCCTTCTGGCTGCTTAGACGATAGACTTCTTTATCCAGCGCGCTCATCTGCTTCGACAAGTCTTCCCTTTCCGTAAAAAAGTTTTTCTGCTTTGCCGACAACTCTTCTTTTGCCGCGATATCCTCTTTTAACTTGACTTCCGTATCGGACTGGGTCGTATGGGAAGCTAAAATCGTCTTTTCCAGTTCCAGAATATTTGCTTTCTTGCGCTCGATTTCTTCCTTGCCAAGCTCTAGTCCGTCCTTTACTTCCTGCAGCTCTATCTCATGGCGTTCGATTTCCCCCATGATACGCCCCACATTCTGGTTGTGGAAACCTGCCTTCTGACGCATTTTCTCGACTTCCACATCCCACTCGGAAACCTTCGCCGACTGTAGGGATTCCTCGGCGCGCTCTTCTTCTAACTGCTTCTGTAGTACGCCTATCTGCGCTTCTACATCTTTTTCCAACTGCTCGGAATTTTGAAGCTCCGTTGCAATTTCCTCCTTGCTTTCCCGGATTTCCTTAATCTGGGTATCCATTTCCAGCTCTTCGGATTTCAGCTCCTCTGAACCTTCCGCCGCCTCATCCTTACGCTCTCTCGCCTGGCTTACATTCAGCCGCGCCGTATTCTGCTCGATAAACTTTCGCTGCAGCTGCCCCTTAATGTCCTCGATTTCCAGACGCAGTTTATTTCTCTGCGCCTTGGTCTGCTCGATATCTTCCAGAATGCTATCAATCTCTATGACATATTGCTTTACTTTTTTCTCAAGCGCTTCCATTTCCCGCCGGCGTCCCAAGAGGTTGCTGTTATTTTTAAAAGTACCGCCGCTGATGGCGCCGCCAGGAACAAGCAGTTCCCCTTCTATCGTCACCATGCGGATGCTGTAATGAAATTTCCCGGCAATTTTCACCGCATTATCTATCGTATCCACGACAACAATTCTTCCCAGCAGAGATTTTGCGACGTTTTTATATTTCTCGTCTATCTTCACCAATTCATCCGCCATACCGATAACGCCTTTTTCTTGTAAGGCGTCCGTATTTTTAAATTCCTGCGGCTCCTTGATGCTGGTCAGGGGCAGGAATGTCGCCCGCCCGGACCGTGTCTGTTTTAAAAAAGAAATCATCTTCTTGGCGGTCTCTTCATTTTCCGTGACAATATTCTGGATATTACCGCCCAGCGCAACTTCTATCGCCGTCTCATATCTGGCGTCTACCTGGATAATATCGGCTACCACGCCGACAATCCCTTTTTCCCTGCCTTTATGCTCCATAACCGCTTTCACGGCACCGCCGTAGCCTTCATACCGTTCCGTCAGATTCATGAGCGCATCCAGCTTGGACTTCTCCTGATGGTAAGAAACCTGGGTGTCCCGAAGCTTCTGATCCTTACCCGCCAGTTCTTCCCGCATTCCGGCAAGTTTTTCCTCCGATACTTCCTGATGGTCCTTCAATCGCTGTATCTCTTCATTCACTCTTTCAAATTCTTCTTCCAGACTCTTAATGGTTTCCACCTGCGCCGCCTCGTCGGATTTTGCCCGCAGCAGACGGGAATTTAATTCCGCCTTCCGAATCTGAATCTGCTCCAGCATCGTATCGAAACGTCCCAGCTTGGATTTGATGGTAGCCCTGTTGTTCAAAGCGTCGATGATGGTATTTTTATTGCCCTCAATCTGAGCGTTTAACCCTTCTATCCGGCTCTGCACACTCTCTAAGAGCTGCTTTGCCTCTTCCCTTGCCGTCTCTAATGCTGAAAGCTTTTCATCAATTTCCTCTTTTTCCTGTAAAATGCCCGCCTTTTCCTGATTCTTTTCCGCAATTACGGACTGAATCGTTTCGATTCTGTTCAACAAATGCTCTTCGTTGCCTTGAGCGGAGTTAATCTGCTCTTTTAAGACATTGACTTCGCCTTCTAACTTAGAGCGCATAACGCCCGTATCGGTCAGTGTCGCCCTTGCCTGCTCGATTCCCTCATCAAGCAGCTCTATCCGGCTTTCGATTTGCTCGTATTCTTCTTTAATATTTTCGTACTTCTGCGTGGTATCTTCCAAATCCCCGCTGGCAATCTGCAGTTTTTCTTCCAGGGAATCTAGCTGCTCTTTAATCTTGACATTTTCCACGAGAAAAACATTCACGTCCAGCGTTTTTAATTCTTCTTTTTTCTTTAAATAGACTTTCGCCTTTTCTGACTGCCGCTCCAACGGTTCAATCTGCTTTTCCAGCTCTGAGAGGATATCGTTGACACGGATAAGGTTCTGTTTCTCATCTTCCAGTTTCTTCTGCGCCGCATATTTTCTTCGCTTAAACTTGACGATACCCGCCGCCTCATCAAAAAGCTCGCGCCTCTCCTCCGGTTTCCCGCTCAGGATTTTATCAATCTGCCCCTGTCCGATGATGGAATATCCCTCTTTCCCAATACCGGTATCATAAAACAATTCGTTGACATCTTTTAAACGGCAAATCGTTCCGTTAATCATATATTCGCTCTCGCCGGAACGGTAGAGTCTTCTGGATACCGTCACTTCATTATAGTCGATGGCAAGCTGATGATCCGCATTATCCAAAGTAATCGCCACAAAAGCAGAACCCAGGGGCTTGCGCATTTCCGTACCCGAAAAGATGACGTCCTGCATGGACGCCCCGCGCAGCTGCTTGATACGCTGTTCCCCCAGCACCCATCTGACAGCGTCCGCAACATTGCTCTTACCGCTGCCGTTAGGTCCTACAATTCCGGTAATCCCGTTATGAAATTTGAAATTAATTTTATTGGCAAAAGATTTAAATCCCTGTACTTCAATACTTTTTAAATACATAGTAACCTCGCATCTGTACTGTCATTCTTTCTAAGCCTGTAAATCCGGCTCCCCGGACTCATATATCCCGGATTTTAACGCCTCATAAGCCGCTTTCTGCTCCGCCGCCTTTTTGGTTTTCCCGGAACCTGTTCCGATTTTTCTATCGCAAACCCGCGCTTCCACCACAAACAGCTTATCATGGTCGGGACCCGTCTCACATAAAAGCTCATAGTGAAGGGTTCCTTTGTTCTCCCGCTGCACATGTTCCTGCAAAATAGTCTTCGCATCATAAAATAACTGCTTATGCTCTAAATCCGATAAAATAACCCGACGGATGTAAGCCGCCGCCTGTTCGATGCCGCTGTCCAAATAAATCGCCCCGATAATCGCTTCCATGACATCCGAAATAATGGAATCCCGATACCTTCCGCCGGTCATCTCTTCCCCTCTGCCCAGCAGGATATATTCTTCTAACCCAAACTCCCTCGCACAGTAGGCAAGCGCCGATTCACACACGATGGAAGCGCGCAGCCGCGTCAACTGTCCCTCGGTCATGTCTTCATTTTCCTGAAAAAGAAATTCGCTGGATACAAGCTCCAGTACGGCGTCCCCTAGAAATTCCAGCCGTTCGTAATCCTCAAATTTATTAATTTTCTGTTCGTTTGCAAAAGAGCTGTGAGTCAGCGCCCTTTTTAACAAAAGCTCATCTTTAAACTGATATCCTATCTTAGTTTCCAATTCTGCCATTGATTTATGCCGCATCATTATCCCTGTCTTTCCCATTGCTTGAAAACAGTACTTAGAACATACTGTCCGTTGTTTTTCTATTACGCAAAAAAACCCTTTCCAGAAAGGGTTTTTCTTCTTTATTCTGCCGAACCAATCGAATCCTTCATTAATTGAACCGCTTCTTCCACCGTTGTGATATGCTCTGCTTTTTCCGCCGGAATCTCGATATCAAATTCCTCTTCGATTCCCATAATAATCTGAAAAATATCTAAAGAATCCGCTCCCAAATCTTCCACAAAAGTCGTTTCCATTGTAATCTCTTCCGGGTCTACGTTCAAAACCTCTGCAATCACTTGTTTTAACTTTTCAAATTCCATACTGACAGCCAGCCTTTCTTAATCTTGTACAGTAATCTTTTCCTTGATTTTCTCATTGATTTTCTGTTCTTTAAATGTTACGCACTGTAAAATAGAATTTTTAATTTCGACTGACTTAGAACTGCCATGCGTCTTAACAACAAGCCCGTTCAATCCCAGCATCGGCGCTCCGCCGTACTGCTCTAAATCAAACGCCTTCAAAGTCTGTTTGAGGGCAGGTTTTACCAAAAGCGCGCCAATTTTGCTGCGTAGGGAAGTCATCATGCCCGCCTTGACTTTCTTAATCAACGTGCCGCCGACGCCTTCATACATTTTCAATATCACATTGCCGACAAACGCTTCACATACGATAACGTCCGCCATGCCGGCAGGAATGTCCCGCGCCTCAATACTCCCGATAAAATTAATATCCGGGCAGTTTTTCAGAAGCGGAAAGGTTTCCTTCACCAGCGCGTTTCCTTTTTCCTCTTCCGCACCGATATTAACAATCGCCACTTTCGGATTCTTGACGCCCATAACATTTTCCATATAGATAGAACCCATTTTGGCAAACTGCACCAGATGAGAAGGTCTGGCGTCCACGTTCGCGCCGCAGTCCACCAACAGCGCACATCCGTCTTCCGTCGGGATTAACGGCGCTAGCGGCGGCCGCTCCACCCCTTTGATACGTCCTACGATAACCTGTCCGCCCACCAGCGTCGCACCGGTGCTTCCCGCGGACACATAAGCATCGCAGGTGCCGTCTTTGACAAGGTTCAGCGCCTTCACCAGAGAAGAATCTTTTTTCTTACGGATTGCCATGACCGGCGGTTCCGCCATCTCGATGACTTCACTCGCAGGAACAATGACAAGCTGCTCTTCAGGATATGTGTATCCGGCAAGCTCCTTTTTTAATGTCTCTTCCTGCCCTGTCAGATAAATCCTTACTTTCTGGCTTTCATGGATGGCTTCTATGGCGCCTTTCACGATTTCACCCGGCGCGTTGTCGCCGCCCATTGCATCTACTGCCACATTTACATATTCTTTCATGCTGATAACCGTATCCCTTCCGCATTCTGTCATTTTACATGTCTTATACTAATATACTAGACCATAGTTGAAAAATCAAGTTGAAAGCCAAAAAAAGCACGGAAAGCAATTTTTAGTGATTTGCAGTCGGTTCAGGCAGGGCAGGTAGAAATCCCTTGTCAGCACGCTTTCGCTCCGTGAAAAATCGCAACGGTACTAAGTTCAAAAGCCGCAAAGCGTCTTTTTCACTAAGTACCGGCGTTTTTCAAGGACCTTCGCGGGATTTCCACCTGCTCTGCCTGAACCAACTGCAACACAAAATACCGGGAATACAGTACCCCCGGTATTTCAAATGCCTATTCATTTTCCATGCTTACTCAACAGCAATGATTTCCTTTTTGTTATAGGTTCCACATTTCTTACAAACTCTGTGGGGCACCATCAATGCGCCGCATTTACTGCATTTTACTAATGTAGGAGCAGTCATTTTCCAGTTTGCTCTTCTCTTATCTCTTCTCCCTTTGGAAGATTTGTTCTTAGGACAGATAGACATTGTTACACCTCCTTATTCGCGTTGAAGATATCTTTTATCACTGCCATACGGGGGTCGGGAACAAATGTATCGCATGTGCAGCTCCCTGTATTTAAGTCCTTGCCGCATTGGAAACAGATTCCTTTACAATCCGGCTTGCACAGTACCTTCCGAGGCCAGTTGATTATGATTTCACTGTTCAGTAAGCCGTCTACGCTCAACTGATATCCTTCCATGAAAGCCTGTTCTTCATCCGCTATATCCGCTTCGTCCGGCGTTTCAAAAACCGCGTCCGGCGCATATATTTCCCTGCTAAAACAAAGGGATAGCTTTTCTTTTACAGGTTTCAGACATCTATCGCAGTTCATGGCAAACGTAAACTCCGCCTGCCCTTCCAGCTCCGCTTTCTTCTTACCAATCCTGGTAAAAGTAAGAGATACGGGCGATTTTTCAAGAACCTGAAACGTTTCCCCGCCGATAAAAACTTCCTGTATATCTGTCTCTACCTGCATCGTAAGCATCTCATCCCCGGATGTTAAGATATCGGTTAAATTTATGAACATAGTTGACTCCTATCCACACTCAAACTATTATACATAGGGAGTCTGGGTTTGTCAACCATAAATTTCCTTGCAAAATTAGTCGTCTTTTTCCAACATTCAACCCAGAAATTCCCCTTTCCTATCCTGATAGCGCTTCAGCCGCTCGTTCAACACCTGTGATATCTTCTTATCCCGGTGCCAGACTGCCCAGGATACCGCTGCAAAAATAACCGCAATACTGATAAACAAAAATCCCGACTGCTTCCAGTTTCTAACATCAAACCAGTCAAACAGGACTGCGCAGCCAAATACCACCACATTGATATAGAGATAGTGCAGCCCCCGGCGCAGGATAATCTGTTTTTTTGATATCTTGCGGTTCGGATATAGCAGATTTCCCCATACACAGATAAAAGCTGTCCCCAGAATCTGCCATAACAGGGCGATTGATAAGGAATCATCTCTATAAAAAACCGTAATAAATAAGGCGCAGGCAAATAAAACGCCTGTCACAACATAGGCAAAGGTATTCATCATCTCTTTTATTTTCTCTAACATATGTCTGATTACACCTCTCTTTATCCATATCATCTTTATCTTATCAGAGCGCTTACATCTTATCGTAATCCGCCTTCTAAATGCCAAGCTTATTTTTCAATATCGGCACATACTGCCTCGATATGACGACTCTTTCCCCGTTTTTCATCAATGCCTCAAATTTCCCATTGAACGCCGGATAGAAATTCTGTACTTTTGCCAGATTCAGAATGACGGACTTAGACGCCCTGAAAAAGTCCGTTCCCTCAAACCGCCTTTCCAGTTCGTACAATTTCAACCTGATTTCGTATACGTTTTCTTTTGTATAGAGAAAAACTTTATTGTCTACCGCTTCAAAGTAATAGACTTCACCGGGTTCTACCTGTAAAATCTTATCACCCTTTTTCACCGTCAGCTTTTCCCTTTTGACCTTAAATCCATTGACCAGCTGCAGGAGCGACTCATCCATTTCCCTGCACCGGATGATAATCGCTTCCTCGTCGTCTGGTCCGATATCTTCTATAATAATTTTCATGCCACTCCCTCATGTCAGAATCATCTGCTGCAATGACATCGCAGGAAATCTCAGATTCCCAATCTGTGTCCAGTATACCAGTCTTTTATCTGTCGTGCATCTCTTTTTTCTTACTGATTAAGACTGCTGCGGCAATCACCAGGATACTAAGCAGGACAAGATACGCAAACTGCATCTGTAAAGAGACCATTTTTCCATCAAACGTAATAGTAATGCCCATATTTTCCTGAAATGCGGTAATGACTTCTTCCGGCATATCCGCAAAAGTTTCCTTCACTGCCTCTTCCACGCAGACGACGCGCATCATTGCTGCGCCGTGCAGCACGGGAAGGCATTTTAAGATATCCACAACTTTTTCGGGAAGCATCGCCATCGGCAGATAAATGCCGCCCACAAATCCCACCAGCGTGCCAATGACTGTCAGCAGACCACTCCAGGAACTTTCGCTATGGACAAAAAGAGCAACAAAATAAGCAATTGCCGCGTAAACAAAAGTATTTAAGAAAATCATTCCCGTCAGTTGAAACCATGCCGTTACCGAAAGCAGTTTCGCGCCGGTTATTGCCATATATCCCTGCGCCACAGCCAGGGTAAACAGACACATCATGACGCCGATAACCCATGCAGATAAAATATAGCCCAGCGCAATCTGCCCGCGTCTGATAGGTGCAATGTAAAAGCTAAAAAGCCGGTTTTGCGCATCATCCTTTATCATGTTTCCCATGACCGTCATCGTTACGGTCACGGAGTTGACAATTAGTATCCCCGCCAGCGTCCACATCTGTACAAGGTATTCTGCATTTTCTTTATCCTCTTCCAAGTTTCTGACACCGCCCCATTGCTGCAAAACTTCTAAGATGTTTTCGCTGTTCATATTGCCCAGAAACAATACCATCAGTCCCAGCACAATCAGCATCGATAAAATGGAAAAAAAGACCGCGCCTTTATCCCTCATAAAAATTAAAAAATTCCTCCAAAACAGTTTGCCTACGACTCTCATTTTCACCCTCCGATTTACATTTCATGTTTTCCATTACATTCTATTACGTCTCTTTCCACGTTTTCTCACCATATTCTATTACGCCTCTTTCCACGTTTCCTCGCCATATTCTATTGCGCTTCTTCTAAGGCTTTCCCCGTCACATTCAAAAAAACATCATCCATAGAACCCTTTACCAGCTCGAATCCACCAAGCAACGTGTGAATACGCTGTATCATTGGCAGCGCTGAGAGACTTTCTTTTACTTCAATCACTGCACAGTCTTCTTTCCGGTAAAAAGGAATTTTCTCTTTTTCCAATGCAGCCCAAAATTCCTCTTCCCTCTTGTCCGCCGGAAGCAGCGTAAGTTTATCATTCGCATATTTTTCTTTTAGGGAATAAGGCGTCCCCTGTTCCTTGATATGCCCGCTATCCAGAATCGCAATCTGGGACGCTTTGGCTGCCTCTTCCATATAATGCGTCGTCAGAAACACCGTCATGCCCGTATCTTTTTGCAGTTTTTCCACGCTCTGCCAGACATTCTTCCTCGTCGCCGGGTCAAGCCCGGTCGTCGGCTCGTCTAGAAACAGGATTTCCGGCGTATTGACAAGCGCTCTTGCAATCTCGCAGCGTCTCTTCTGTCCGCCGGATAATTTTGCAAAACGCCTCCCATACACTTCGCCCAAATCCAGGATTTCACACACATCCAGAATTTTCTCTTTCAGTCTTCCCCTGTTCGTTTCATAAAGCGCGCCTCTGACAAAAAGATTTTCCTTCACGCTCAGTCTTTCATCCAGACAGTTGTTCTGATAGACCACCCCGATTTTCCTTCTGATTTTTTCATCCTCTTTGCCTAAACGACAGCCGCAGATAGTAACCTCCCCCTGCGTCGGCGTCAAAAGGGTGCACAGCATGTTGATGGTCGTTGACTTTCCTGCGCCGTTGACGCCCAGAAAACCAAACAGTTCACCCTTTTTTATCTGAAAACTAATATCATCCACCGCTTTTACTTCTTTAAAATATTTCATAAGATGCGATACTTGTATTATTGTTTCCGTAGTTTCCATAACAGTCCTCCTCTCTTTCTGACCCGTGAACCGGACCTTGCCCTTCTTTTTTGTCTATCATAAAGATTCCGTTTCTTTATGACAATAAAAAAAAGGCAGCTTACCTCTGACACATGGTAAGTTACCTGTCAGAAGGGTAAGATGCATAGGCTATTTGGGGCTATGCTTCTTTGCCGTTTTGGTTTCTGTTGTATGAGGTCTTAACATTTTCCCTGCCATTACCGGCAAAAACAGCTTATTTTTTTGAAATATACTATTATTTTTTTGCCGATAATGTGATATACTATTACCGGAGGCGAAAAATGAATTATTTATCTGTTACCGAAACTGCCAAAAAATGGAAAATATCCGAAAGAAGCGTCAGAAACTACTGCGCCACGGGAAGGGTTGATGGAGCGTTTCTTATGGGAAAAACCTGGAGCATTCCCGAAAGTGCAATTAAACCTGAGAGAAAAAACGCTAATAACAACTTTTCCGAAACCCTGCTTGAAATTCTTGCCGAGGAAAAGAAACTTCAGCGCAAGGGCGGTATTTATCATAAAATCCAAGTGGACATGACTTATAACTCCAACCACATTGAGGGCAGCAGACTTACCCACGACCAGACGCGCTATATTTATGAAACCAACACAATTGAATTGGAAAATGACACCGTAAATGTAGACGACATTATAGAAACCGTAAACCATTTTAGATGTATTGATATTGTAATAGAAAACGCCGGAAAAAGGCTGTCCGAAAAGCTGATAAAAAAGCTGCACCAAACTCTGAAAAGTGGTACAACAGCCATCCGCAAAGATTGGTTTGCTGTTGGAAAATACAAAAAACTACCTAATGAGGTGGGCGGTATTGAGACGACAGCCCCCGAAAAGGTTGCGAATAAAATGAAAGACCTGCTTGAACGTTATAATAGTCAAAATATGCACACCTTGGAAGATATAATAGAATTTCACTATGAATTTGAACGCATACACCCTTTTCAGGACGGAAACGGGCGTATAGGCAGACTTATCATGTTCAAGGAATGTCTGAAAAACAATATTGTACCATTTATACTAAGTGAGGACTTAAAACTGTTCTATTATCGAGGCTTAAAGGAATGGCATAGAGACAGAATGTATCTTACTGATACAATCCTTACCGCACAAGACAGATTTAAAGCGTATCTTGACTATTTCAAGATAAAATACTGACTGTTCGCTGCGTAACCAGCAGGTTTTCTTCACTCAGCTATAGATTTATCTCTGTATACATGATATAATTGTCCCATTGAATCTGGGAGGTGCAGACATGAATTTTTCAATTTTAGCAGACTGCCATGCAAAATGGCAGGATATCCTCGTAATCGGGAAAACGATAGAACGGGACGCGCAAAAATACCATATTGTCGGCATGACCTTATCCGATAAGGCAGAACTGTACATCATCGAACCATATGATAAGCAAGAACCCATAAAAAGAAAAGGTATCTGCAACAATAGACGGATATTAAAAGAACATGAAGGAAGAAACTGCTGCTATTTGCATTGCAGCGAATTTTATCTTGGCAGTGAAAGGCTGCAGACACAAGGCGGCACGAGCGGTTCCTTGGAATACTCCATTGAGGATTATAGGACAATACAGCTATTCCTTGACATGATGAGCGCCGGATGGATAGTTCCAGAATGGCTGAAAGATACCGATTGGACTGACCTGCAGTTGGTGACGCTGCATATTTCCAATATGGAAAAACTACCCGACTATTCGCCAGATATGCCCATAACCATAACACACACACCCGATTCCACTCAGCATATACTCGAAAAGACTATTACTTTGAATGTGGGGAAAAGCCGCTCATTTTCTTTTACGGATGATTACGGGGACAATGTGCAATGCCACATCAATAATGTAACGCTAATTGATATGTGGAAAGATACAGAGGAAGAATTTAAGAATCCCAAACTGTCAGAAAAATTTTCCCCTAAACAGTTAGAGCAGGCAAGAAAGCAAATGTATGACACACTAAAGCAGTGCTGCCCGGAAGGAATGTGCTATATCGGTATAGAATATGAATGCAGTAAAAACTATGACCTGATATTCCATTCCAAGCAGCATTTAAAATCCCGTCCAGAAACACGTCAAGGAAGTACCTATCTTCTTATGATGCACTTAAAGCCCGATCAGGAAACAGGGACGCATGGTCTTCCGTTGAAAGGCTGTGTGATACAGACGCCAGTTTCACCGAACACCACAGCAATCCCTGCGGAACTGTTTTTGTATTATGAAAGGGTGGCTGAATGGACTGAAACGATTTCTTAAAGAAATCAAACAGTCTGCTGCTTTATTTATCCTTTATCAACGCATAAGTTTCCCGTGCAATCGCCAATTCTTCGTTGGTCGGAATCAGAAGCGCTTTCGTCCTGGAATCCGTCGTTGTAAGAATTAGTTCTTCACCACGTTTTGCATTCTTTTCTTCATCCAGCGCTACGCCAAGATAGCCGAGACGGCTGCAAATCAGGCTTCTGATAAAAGGACTGTTCTCGCCTAAACCTGCGGTAAAGCAAATGGCATCCACGCCGTTCATTGCCGCCGCATAAGCGCCGATATATTTTGTTACACGGTATACAAAGGTTTCGATGGTACGGATACCGGCTTCATCCCCCTGTTCGTATGCCTTCTGCAGATCCCTAAAATCCGAAGAAAGATTGCTGGATAATCCAAGCACACCCGATTTTTTATTCAGAATCGCCATAATCTCATCAATTGATTTGCCTTCTTTGTGGGCAATATATTCTATAATGGCAGGGTCGATATCCCCGGAACGGGTTCCCATAATCAGACCTTCAAGCGGTGTCAATCCCATCGAGGTATCAATGCATTTTCCGTCTTTGACTGCGGATACACTGGCACCGTTCCCAAGATGGCAGACAATCAATTTCAAATCCTCGTATTTTTGTCCTAACAGCTCTGCCGCCCTATGGGATACATAGGAATGGCTTGTTCCGTGGAATCCGTATCTGCGCACTTTATACTTCTCATAATATTCATATGGAATACCGTATAAGTATGCTTCTCTAGGCATTGTCTGATGGAAAGCCGTATCAAATACCGCCGCCATCGGCGTATCCGGCATCAGTTCTTTGCAGGCTGCGATACCGATTAAATTTGCCGGATTATGCAATGGCGCAAGCTCGTTGCAGTCCGTAATCGCCGCAATCACTTCCTCGGTAATTAAAGTAGAAGAAGCAAATTTCTCGCCGCCGTGTACGATACGGTGCCCCACTGCCCCGATTTCTGATAATGATTTTACAACGCCTGTTTTTTCATCTACCAAAGCATTTAACACCAACTGAACAGCCTGGGTATGATCCGCCATCGGCGTAACCGTTTCTACCTTTTCTTTGCCGGTCGGCTGATAGACAAGCTGGCTGCCCTCTATGCCGATACGCTCGCACAACCCTTTCGCAATCATCTCTTCCGAAACCGCATCTATCAGTTGGAATTTTAAAGAGGAACTGCCACAGTTAATCACTAATATATTCATATGGATAATCTTGCTCCTTTCGCCGTGTTCTATCTACAATCTTTTACGCCAGCTGCGCCTGGACAGCCGTCAGGGCTACAACGCCGACGATATCTTCCCAGGAACACCCGCGGGATAAATCATTGACAGGTTTGGCGATGCCTTGCAGCATCGGTCCATAGGCTTCCGCTTTTGCGAGACGCTGTACTAATTTATAACCGATATTTCCACAATCCAGATTCGGGAAAATCAGGACGTTGGCTTTGCCCGCTACTTCGCTGCCGGGAGCTTTGGATTTTGCCACCTGTGGAACAAGTGCGGCGTCACTCTGCAATTCCCCATCAATACATAGATTCGGATACTGCTCATGGGCAATCCGGGTTGCCTCCACCATCTTATCTACCAGCGGATGTTTGGCGCTGCCTTTCGTAGAGTGGGACAGCATCGCGATAATTGGCTTTGCGCCTACCAGACTTTTGAAACTCTTGGCGGACGTATCGGCAATCGCCGCCAGCTCTTCCGCCGTCGGATCCTGATTCAGACCACAGTCCGCAAACAAGAATGTGCCATGTTCCCCAAACGTACAATCCGGTACGTCCAGAATAAAGAAACCGGATACTAACTTAACGCCGGGAGCTGTTTTCAGAATCTGCAACGCCGGACGCAGCGTATCTGCAGTCGCATGACAGGCTCCCGCCACCATGCCGTCCGCGTCGTTTGCCTTTACCATGATAACGCCGAACGTCAGATAGTCATGCAGCAGGATTTCCCTCGCTTTTTCCAGTGTCATCCCCTTATTTTTCCGGGTCTCATAGAGCAGGTTTACATAGTCATCCAGCTTTTCCGTCCTTTCCGGGTCGATGATGGTAACGCCGTCCAGCTCGACTTCCAACCATCCGGCGCCGTCCAAAATCTTCTCTTCGTTGCCGACCATAATGATATCGGCGATTCCCTCCCTTATGATATGGGACGCTGCAATTAAAGTCCTTTTATCATTTGTTTCCGGCAATACGATAGTTTTCTTATCGCTTCTCGCCTTCTCTTTCATTGCGTCAATATATGACATAACCCCGTCTCCTTTCCATACCTTCCTATGCTTCACCCACGCCAATACATGCAAGAGAAACACTTATTAAAATTATACAGAAACAGGCTTATGGATACAAGTACCTTTTCCCATTAAATTCCTAGAAAAAGGAAAATCTTTTTCCACTCTTCTTCCTATCCCCTATCAGGTAAAATGCTATTCCAACCGCTGCCGCAAGCGATACCCCTTCACACACCCGCCAATACCACGGCTCCTTAAACGCCACCTTGAAACTCCCGGAAAAGCCCGCAGGAACATCCACCGCAATCCGGTAAGATTCGCCGGGAGAAAGAGTAAGCTCCTGCCCGCCATCGGTAATGGCATGATAACCTTTATACAAAAGCAGGGGAACCTCCACCTGCTGCGTATCCGTAGTCGGATTGGTCAGGGATACGACGACAGCGCCTTTTTCCCGGTGCCAGTCTTCTATGAAAATGACATTTGTGTCATAAGTTAGCTGGTCTTCATAAGCGCTTATATATCCGTCGATATCCTGCAGTTCATCCATCGGAAGATATTCTCCGGATATTACGTCAAAGGTTGATAACCCGCCAGCCTGTTCAATGCGGTAAACTTTTCCTTCCTGCAGACAGCCGCTCATATAAGATAAGCCCTGCCATAAAGACAAACCGACCAATACCCCTGCAAACAATTTCCTTTTTGCTCCAATCCACTCCTTTTTTAAAATAATGCATAGTAAATAAGGAAGCAAAACTCCGGCAATCGTTAAAAAACGCCAGGGAAACTGCAGACTGCGCACAGGCATTTTTAGAATTGGAAGCCTATTGACCAGATTTGTATATGGGAACATACAGGTTGATAACCATAGGCTTAATAAACAGAAAAAGACCGCTAAATACTCTTCCCTTTTTTCAGTCGAATTTCTTTCCTTTTTTCCCATACAAAAAACAAACCAACCTATTATAACCGCCATACAGGCAAGTCCAACCGTCAGCGGCGTCGTCGAAGCAACTCCGGTCTCATTTTTAGTGGAACCCGACATTGCAAGAAAATCATTCATAAAAAACTGCGCCAAAAAAGCTCCTCTTCGCTCTATACTATAATTGATACCATTTTCATTGGGATAATTAATAACATATGTTCCGCTTATCATATAATCCAAAAAAGGGATCAGAAACCACAAATTCAACAACAACGTTGCCGCAGCACTCTTAAACAGCACAAGCATCGTCCTTTTCCGAAAAGTCTTCTTCCATAGAATAACAACTGTCAAAATAATAAAGAGCGCTGTCATTTCAGTCGATATCATATGAGAAAGAAAAATACCGGTACATCCAAACGTAATGGTAACCCAGCTTCTATTATGCTCCTTTGACTCTTCTGGCAGCATATAGACTTTCCATAATCCATATAATACCAGCGGCATAAATGTGATGGCTGTATATTCTCCTGCTGCACTTCTCGTATAGACGTCATTCAGACGGTATAAATTTAAAGAATACAGAACCGTGCACAACAATCCGATTCTGGCGCTGCTCATCTTAGAAAAACAGTAATAAGACAAAAACACTGTTATGATATGGATCAATAATACATAAAATTTATAAGATGCTTGTATGGATACGCCAAAAATACGGAGTATTGCAGGAATATATAAAAAGATATCGCCATAAAAAACCGACGTGGCATATCCATGCCCATTCAGCCATCCCTGCTGGATCTTTACAGGAAACATACCATTTTGCAAAGCCTCTTTTATTCCCTCAATTCTCGTCAGATGAAATAGTAAATCTTGTCCTTCGGGGACAGCAAGATAATTCACCATCAATGGTATACTGCTAAAAAGAATCAGCAGTACCAATATTTTGCAATGTGTCTGCGTTTCTCTGTTGAAACAAAGCTTATCCTTCTGCATATATAAAAATAGCAGTCCGTTTACAAAACTAAAAAATACAATGATTAAAAACAGCAAATTTCTTCCTGCAACGGGGGATGGAAAAATATGAATATTCCTTACTATAATATAATCCCCTTCTCCCGAATCTTCGCTGAGTCTTGCCTGAAATAGCATTGGTCTATTATTATACTTAACTTTAAAGTCACAAACCGCCCTATGAGAATCTGCTAGAGAAATCGTACCACATACATTCTGATTGATTCCTCCATCTATATATTCCAAATTTATTCTTACAACGTTTTTATTTAAAAATTCATATTCTATATCAATCGTATACAACCCTTTAGGCAGCGTAAATCTCGGAGTCGTGATGTAAGTTGTCCCATACGATTTATCCAGATAAAACCCGCTTTCCCCGGAATCATACAATAAATCTTCCTGAGAAAAATTCAGCTCGACTTTCTCTTGTTTCCTCTGGGCAAAGCAAATCACACACAACAACAAGATTTCCACTATAAGCACACCAAGCCATGTATATCTGTTAAATTTCAGCATTTTTATTTTTTGTATCATAACTTTCTTACCTCCGCCGCTTCCCATAAGCATTTCCTATCAATATTATACATAAACAGAATTTTGTATACAAGACTTTTTTCCATGTCCTCTCTCCCAGCCTTTTTTATTTTTTCGTAACCAGAATATAATTCCTACAAATGCCGCAAGCGATACCCCTTCACACATCCGCCAATACCACGGCTCCCTAAACGCCACCTTGAAACTCCCGGAAAAGCCCGCCGGAATATCCACCGTAATCCGGTAAGATTCGCCGGGGAAAAGGCTAAGCTCCTGTCCGTTATCGGTAATGGCATGATAGCCTTTATACAAAAGCAGCGGAACCTCCACCCGCTGCGTATCCGTAGTCGGGTTGGTCAGGGATACGACGACAGCGCCTTTTTCCCGGCGCCAGTCTTCTATGAAAATGACATTTGTGTCATAAGTTGGCTGGTCAAGGTAGGGTTTCATATACTCATAAAGCACAAAATCCTGGTCAGAATCTACAGGCAGATATTCCCCACCGCCTACTTCAAACGTTGAGACATCTTCCGCCCAATCTACATAATAAGGCGAAAATTCGTTCATACATGTGTGCTGATAGGATAAACCCTGCCAAACGGACAGACATATCAGCACACCCGCAAGCAATGTCCTTTTCCTGCGCCCCATCCAGTCCTTTTGCAGAATCAAGCATAGTAAAAAGGAAAGCAGCAGCCCGGCAGCTAGATAAAAACGCCAGGGAAACTGAATGCTTTTCGCCGCCATCCGCAACGCCGGAATTTTTTCCATAAGCCATGTGTAAGGAAAGTATTTGGTCGTCATAAATAAACTCAATATACATAAAAAAATAATGAGATATTCTTTCTTCTTTGCTCCCTCCCGTCTTTTTTGAAAACAGCAAAACAGAACCCAGAAAATCAACACACCCATAGAGGCCCAGCCCAATGTCAGCGGCATCGTATCCGCTGCGCCCATAAAAAACTGCGCAATTGTAACGCCCCGTTCTTCCAGCCTGTCCGCCATATACGCATAGGGGCTTGTCACAACATAATTTCCACTTGCCATTTCATCTAAAAAGGGTACCAGAAACCAGAGATTGAGCAGTATCGTCGCTGCTATCGCTTTAAACAGTACCAGAAGCGTTTTCTTCCGAAACGTTTTTTTCCACAGGATAAGAGAGACTAACAAAAGAAAAAAGGCCGTTATTTCCGTAGATATGATATGGGAAAGAAACACGCCGCTGCAGCCAGCTGTAATGGGAATCCAGCTTCTTTCGTGCTCTTTAGAATCCTCCGGCAATGTATAGACCCGCCAAACCCCATATAAAATAAGGGGCAGAAAAGTCATGGCGCTAAATTCGCCGACAGCCGCCCTCATATTAATACAGCACAGCCGGTATAAATTCAGACTATACACCGCCGTGCATACAAGTCCCGTCTTCTGATTACTCATTTTAGAAAAACAATAATAAGATAGAAAAACTGTCGCTCCATTGACAAGCAGCACATAGCATCGATACGCTGTCTGTATCGTTTCTCCCAGCACATAAAGCGCGGCGGGTAGATATAGAAAAACGTCGCCATAAAAGATAGATGCGGCATAGCCATGTCCGCTCAGCCAGCTCTGCTGGATTCTTACCGGAAACATATAGCTCCTGAAACTTTCCGCAAGCCCCACAATCCGCATAAGATGAAAGCGTAAATCATGTGCTTCGCTGAATAAATAGGGTTTCACCAATGGAATACTGCTACAGAATGTCAGCAGCAATAGAATCATAAAATGAAATACCGTCTTTTTCTGAATCCCCAGCTTATCCTTTCTGGAATAAAGAAAAAGGCAAACGTCTATCATCAAAAAGAGGAATGCCGCCCGAAACAAAAACCGCCTTACTGCCAACACGCCGCCTAAAGCGGCTGCATGGCTGCTGTAATATGCGAAACCACCTGCTAAAAGAAGCAGTTCTACCACGCCTATACAGAGCCATACCTTTTTTGTAAAACGGAGTTTCTGCAACATTCCTATGTCCTCACTACTTTTTTACTGAAGCTGCCCTTCCAGCACTTTCGCCGCTTCCGCTATGGCAGCGTCGATTCCCGCCGGATTCTTACCGCCTGCCTGCGCCATGTTGGGACGTCCGCCGCCGCCGCCGCCCACGAGTCCTGCAATGCCTTTAATCAAATTGCCGGCATGAGCGCCGCCTGCCTGCGCAGCGTCCGTTGCCATTGCCACCAGATTGACTTTCCCATCCTTATCGGAAGCGAGCACCACAACGCCCTCGCCGAGCTTTTCCTTCAGCTGATCGCCCAAATCACGCAGACCGTTCATATCTACGCCGGATACTTTTGCCGCCAGCAGTTTTATGCCTTTTACCTGTGTCACTTTATCCATGACGTCGCCCAGCGCATCTTTCGCTGCCTTACTCTTTAAGGACTCATTCTCGCTCTGCAGCGCTTTCAATTCTGCCATCAGATGATTGCATCTGTCAAGTAGATTGACGGGCGTGGTTTTCAAAATTTTCGCCGCCTCTTCCAGCTTTTTTTCCAGCTCTGCATAATATTTCACAACGCCGTTTCCGGTCAGGGCTTCAATCCTTCTGACGCCTGCGGCTACGCCGCTTTCGGAAACAATTTTAAAGGATGAGATAACACCTGTATTTCTAACATGCGTACCGCCGCAGAACTCTTTGGAAAACTCTCCCATTTCCACAACGCGCACTTTTTCCCCGTATTTCTCGCCAAACAGCGCCATTGCGCCCGTTTTCTTCGCCTCTTCTATCGTAAGCACTTCGGTTACGACTGGAATATTCTCTGCAATCTTTTCGTTGACAATCCGCTCAACTTCCGCCAGCTCCTGGGGCGTCATCGCAGAAAAATGGGAAAAATCGAAACGCAGCCTTTCGCCGTCGTTATAAGACCCCGCCTGTTCCACATGCGTGCCCAGCACCATACGCAGCGCCTTCTGTAACAGGTGCGTCGCACTATGGTTTTTACAGGTCGCGCTTCTGCGCTCCTCATCTACTTTCAGCGTTACCGTATCGCCCGTTTTCAACATGCCGGATACCATGCGTCCGATATGTCCGACTTTGCCGCCTAACATGACGACGGTATCTTCTACCTGGAACTTACCATCCGCACTGCAAATCATGCCAATATCCCCGACTTGTCCGCCCTTCGTCGCATAAAAAGGCGTCTCGTCCACGAAAATCGTCCCGATCTCACCATCAGTCAGCGCTTCCACAATTTCCGTCTCTGTCGTCAGCACAGAAATCTTCCCATCATGCACCAATTTCTCATAGCCAACAAAAACACTTGTTATGCTTGGGTCGATGGATTCGTAGACAGTTACGTCCGCGCCCATATAATTTGTCACTTTGCGGGCTTTCCGCGCTTTGACTTTCTGCTCTTCCATCGCAGCCTGAAAGCCTTCTTCCTCTACGCCCAGCTCTTTTTCTTCCAGAATTTCCTTCGTTAAATCCAAGGGGAACCCGTAAGTATCATATAATTTGAAGGCGTCTTCGCCAGAAAGCTCCTTTTTACCCTCTTTCGTCAGGGTTTCTTCCATTTCCGCCAGAATGCTCAATCCCTGGTCGATTGTCTTGTTAAACTTATTCTCTTCCTGGGTCAGTACATTAAAAATAAATTCCTTCTTTTCATCCAGCTCTGGATAACCGTCCTTGGAACCTTCGATGACGGTATTGCTCAAATCGGCAAGAAACTTATCCTGAATGCCCAGCTTACGCCCCTGTCTTGCGGCTCTTCTGATAATTCTCCGCAGAACATAGCCCCGCCCCTCGTTAGAAGGCATGATACCATCCGAAATCATGAAGGTTGCCGAGCGGATATGGTCGGTAATAATACGGATGGATACGTCCGTATCATAATCTTCTTTATAAGTAACACCTGCTATTTCACACACTTTGGTCCGAAGCGCCAGCACCGTATCCACATCAAAAATCGAATCTACGTCCTGTACGACAGACGCCAGCCGCTCTAATCCCATGCCAGTATCAATATTTTTCTGCGCAAGTTCCGTGTAATTGCCCTTACCGTCGTTATCAAACTGCGTAAAGACATTGTTCCAGATTTCCATATAACGGTCACAGTCGCACCCTACCGTACAATCCGGCTTACCACAGCCGTATTTTTCCCCACGGTCATAATAAACTTCCGAACAGGGACCGCAGGGTCCCGAACCATGCTCCCAGAAATTATCCGCTTTCCCGAAACGATAAATCCGCTCCGGCGCAATGCCGATTTCCTTATTCCAGATTTCAAACGCTTCCTCGTCTTCCTCATAAATGGACGGATAGAGTCTGTCCGCGTCCAAACCTACAACTTCGGTCAGAAATTCCCAGCACCACGCAATCGCTTCATGCTTGAAATAGTCCCCGAAAGAAAAGTTCCCCAGCATCTCAAAGAACGTGCCGTGTCTTGCCGTCTTGCCGACATTTTCCAAATCGCCTGTACGGATACACTTCTGACAGGTCGTCACACGCCGTCTGGGCGGTATCTCCTGCCCCGTGAAATAAGGCTTTAGGGGCGCCATCCCGGAGTTGATGAGAAGCAGACTGTTATCATTGTGAGGAACAAGAGAAAAACTCTTCATTTTCAAATGTTCCTTGCTCTCAAAAAATTCAAGAAACATCCTTCTTAATTCATTTACGCCATATCGTTTCATCGTTTCTATCGTATCCTTTCCATCTCTTAGAAATCAAATTTATCCGCAAAGTAAGCGTCCAATTCCGCAATCGCCACGCGTTCCTGCTCCATAGAGTCACGGAATCTGACTGTTACACACTTATCCGTCTCGGAATCAAAATCGTATGTAACGCAGAAAGGCGTCCCGATTTCATCCTGTCTTCTATAACGTTTTCCGATATTGCCCCTGTCGTCAAATTCGCAGTTATACTTTTTGGACAATGCCGTAAAGACTTGCTCCGCGCCTTCATTCAATTTCTTAGAAAGCGGCAGTACGCCAATTTTCACAGGCGCCAGCGCCGGATGGAAGTGCAGTACGGTACGCACGTCCCCTTCCCCGATTTCCTCTTCGTCATAAGCTGCGCAGAGGAATGCTAAAACGACACGATCAGCGCCTAAAGACGGTTCAATAACATATGGTATATATTTCTCATTCTTACTGTCGTCAAAATAGGACATGTCCTCGCCGGACGTATTCTGATGCTGCGTCAAGTCATAATCGGTTCTATCCGCAATTCCCCACAGTTCGCCCCATCCAAAGGGGAACAGAAATTCAATATCCGTCGTGCCTTTAGAATAAAAGCAAAGCTCTTCCGGCGAATGGTCGCGCAATCTCATCTCTTCCTCTTTCATGCCAAGGGAAAGCAGCCAGTCGCGGCAGAATCCGCGCCAATACTGGAACCATTCTAAGTCCGTTCCCGGTTCGCAGAAAAATTCCAGCTCCATTTGCTCAAATTCCCTTGTACGGAAGGTAAAGTTACCGGGTGTAATCTCATTCCGGAAAGATTTTCCGATCTGTCCGATGCCGAATGGAATTTTTTTACGGGAAGTTCTCTGGACATTCTTAAAATTCACAAAAATACCCTGCGCTGTCTCCGGTCTTAAATAAACCGTATTCTTCGCATCTTCCGTAACGCCCTGGAAGGTCTTAAACATTAAGTTAAACTGTCTGATGTCCGTAAAATTGTGTTTCCCGCAGGTCGGGCAGGGAATCTTATTTTCCTCTACAAAATCTTTCATCTGCTGCTGGGTCCATGCGTCTACGGACTCTTGTAACGTGATGCCGTTTTTCTCGGCATAATCTTCTATCAACTGATCTGCACGGAAGCGTTCATGACATTCTTTACAGTCCATCAAGGGGTCTGAAAATCCGCCTAGATGCCCCGATGCGACCCAGGTCTGGGGATTCATCAGAATCGCGCAGTCCACGCCCACATTATAGGGATTTTCCATGACAAACTTCTGCCACCATGCCTTTTTCACATTATTCTTCAATTCAACGCCTAAATTTCCATAGTCCCATGTATTGGCAAGACCTCCGTAAATTTCCGAGCCGGGATAGACAAACCCTCTTGCCTTCGCCAGCGCTACAATTTTTTCCATCGTCTTTTCCATGTTTTATCTTACTCCTTCCTCGTCATCGTTTTCCTGTCTTTTGAAGCTTTTCGTATTCTTATTGAAATACGATATAGGATAACACTGTCTCTTCCCCCGCCGTAATCGCGGCGTCTTTTTTCCCGGAAATGGTTACGTTCGCGCTGGTATACAGAATCTTATCATATACATTGACATTCAGCGCCTCGCCCGCCGCCGTCTGTATAATCAGAATATGATTATCCGAAATGGCTGCGATATCTTCATCGGTCATATCCGTCCCGTTATCCGACTGAATACTTTTCAAAGAATATCCCTGTGCGTATGCCTGTGCAACTGTTCCGCTAAAGAGCTCCCTGTTGTTAAAATCCGTATAATCCGTTCCCGTCTTATATGCCATCTGCACAACAATGGTTCCGTCTTTTTCCTCCACCGACTTACAGACGATATTGTCTGCCCCGTCGCTGTAGCGCCCAACCTTGTCCTGCGTCATGGCGGCAAGCTCTTCCACGTCATAGTAATTGCGTTCAAACTGTTCCACAATCGTCTGCGTAATTTCCCCGTTCTTCTGAATGGATACTGTACTGCCCTCAGGATAGGATTTCCCCAAGCTGCCGCAGCCAGACACTATCCATGCGACTGACATTATCATAAGTAGCTGTTTCCACTTTCGCATAATTTTTCCTCCGGAGCTTATTATAACCGCTAACATACTGCCTTACATTATATCCGACTTATCTTGGATTTTCAACACTGAATATTGACAAATACGACGGTTCCTACAAATTCTCCACAATCTCCAGACTCTTGAAAGACTTGTCCAGATACCGCTTCCTGTAATCGTCGGCTATCCCTTTCAGCTGTAAGAGCACGGTGTCCGTTACCGTAAACGTATACAATTTTTCTACGGGAGCCGTCATGATGTAATGCACCGCGTATTCGGTAGACGTCTCAAAATTGCCTTTCCCTGGCATTCCGGGAAATTCCCCGTTTAAAACCATCGCCTTCATCTCAAATATGTACCGCACTAACTGATTCGGAAGTTTCTCATGCATCAGCGCCCGAAGCGACTGATAGAGAAGTTTCAGCATCTCTTTGTCATCGTTATTTTCCCGCGTATAGTAATCCATTACTTCCAGAAAATACATGCCATAATATGCGCCTTCAAAATCCGAGCGCAGCCCCTCAAAATAATTACTGATATCGGCGTCCACCAGATTATAAGAAGTCCTTCCCACATATAATTTAAATTTTCCAAAAGAAAAGGGATTGGCAGGAGCAAGCAGTCTGCTTCCCTGCCTTCTGGCGCCCTTTGCAAATGCGGAAATCTTTCCCCTTTCTTTTGTCAAAATAACCACTCTTTTATCATATTCGCCAATTGGTTCAGCCTTTAAAATCATTCCCGTCATCTCGATATATTCCTGCATGAGAATGTTCTCCTGACTCATCTTCCCCGGCATTTACCTGCAATCTGCCGTTTTTTGCCTCTCTTTGCGCGTTCCTGTATGACAAAAAATCACTTACGCTTCCCGTCATCAGAAATCTATCCCAGTAATTTATTTCCTTCATCTTCAGCCCCCTAATCAACGATATGCTATTAGGGTTTGCGTTTTTCTTTTTTTCTATTCGGAATCCTTGGGATTATATCCGAAATTTTTTAGGAGAAAATCGCTGTCTCGCCAGTCTTTTTTTACCTTGACCCAGAGCTTTAAATTTACCTGAAAACCGACTAAATCCTCGATATCACGCCGGGCGAGCGTCCCGATTTTTTTAAGCATCTGTCCCTGCTTTCCGATGATGATTCCCTTGTGGGAGTCCCGCTCGCAGATAATGGTCGCCTCCACGTCCATGATTTGCTTCCTCCTATGCATGGACTCAATGGTTACAGCGACACCATGAGGAATTTCATCTTCCAGACATTTTAAGGCTTTCTCCCTGATTAACTCCGCCGCAATCTGCCGGATTGGCTGGTCGGTCACGGTATCCTCGTCATAAAAGGGATGCCCGCAAGGCAGATATTTCATAATCGTCGCCGCCAGGTCATCCGTACCATATCCCTTTAATGCCGATACAGGCACGATTTCCGCAAAGTCCATCTGCTTCCTGTATGTATCAATATAAATGAGAATCTCGTCTTTCTTGATGGTATCTATCTTATTGATTACAAGAATAACAGGTGTTTTTATTTTCTTCAGCAGTTCCAGGATATGCTGCTCCCCCGCGCCTATATAAGTCGTCGGCTCCACCAGCCATAGCACGACGTCCACTTCCGTAAGCGTCCGTTCGGCTGCATTGACCATATAGTTGCCAAGTTTATTCTTCGCTTTATGAATCCCTGGCGTATCCAGAAACACAATCTGTCCTTCTTCGGAAGTATAGACAGTCTGAATCTTATTCCTTGTGGTCTGCGGTTTATCGGAAGTGATGGCGATTTTCTGTCCAATCAGATTATTCATCAGCGTGGATTTTCCCACGTTAGGTCTTCCGATTAGCGTTGCAAAGCCCGCTTTATATTCTGTGTTTTTTTCTTCCATAGTCCTGTTTCCGTCTTCCATTTTTACCTTTCTTTTTCTATTCCGCACTTTTATGCCTTTCTTCTCTATTCCGGTCTACCCGGTTCAGTTCTCTCTGCTTTCCCGTCTTGCGCTCCTACAACAGTTGATTCTGGCATGGCTGAGCGGGGCATGTTTGGACCTGGCATAGTTGATCCTGGCATGACTCTTTCATTATATAACGTCTGTTCTTTTATTGCCGCTTCGTGTTTGATTCTCTCTGTTCTGCGTTTTATCTTCTTTAGCGCCATTCTAAACAGGATAAAGGCGATAATGAGTATGACAGCCCAGATAACAATATAGGGGCTATTCACCACAAAGCTGACGAAACCGTTTTCTACATCCCTGCCGATACGATAAAGTGTCTCGCCAAAACCGTTTCTGATTCTGTCCCCGATTGTGACTTCTTCTACTACCGTCATCCTCTCCACTTCCTGAATGTTTAAATTCACCGTACTATATTCAATCAGGTTACTCAAGGTACGAAGTTGGGATTCCATGCTTTCTAACTCATAACGCACGTTAGACAGTCTCTGTTCGATGGCAATGATATCTTCTATCGTTTCCGCCCTTTCCAACAATTCCAGTAGCCGCTCCTGTTCGGTGGTAAGCGCCTTCTTATGGCTTTCTAAGTCCACATATTGCAGGGTAACATCCTCTACCCGTTCTTCCTTATTGGTAATATTGGACGCTTCCCCGACCTTTAAGACAAACTCTTCTAACTTCTCTACCGGAATCCGGATCTGTAAACTTGCGCTGCGTTTTTCCTCATAAACCGAATACATGCTGCCGTTATATTGATACTGATATTCAATATACCCGCCCAGCGCCGCAATCTGCTTTTCCAAATTGGCTATCAAGGTATCATAGTCCTGCGTCTCAACCTGTAAATCTACGGTCTTAATCAGCTTCCGCCCGGATTCTTGCGCCGCTTCTTCTACATTCCCAGACTCTGTTTCCATTTCCTGCGTATAAGTTTCATCCATAACAGCATCTTCATACATTCCGGCATCCGCCGTCGCGCCGGACGCCAAGTAAGATGCGGTATCCGCCACATCATAGGCGCCTGCATCGTCATAAGCCGCTTCATTGTAAACACTGCCGCCGCTGCTTCCGCACCCACAATTAATAACAGATGTTACTAAAAGAGCTGCCAACACCCGCCATTTTGCCCTGTCCTGCTTGTTCATAATCTTTCCTCCCGTTTTCTCTGCCATTGTCCCGTATCTTCCTCCGCCTGGCCTCAATGGAATAAATACTCCGTTTCCCCAAACAATTCTTTTTCCTTCGCAATTTTCTCTTCATTTCCGACAACGCACAGGCAGTTATCCTCCATAAAGGCGCGGATATATTCCGCCAATCCCCGGATGGTCTCCGGTGTGGCGGCAAGCAGTTCATCCCGCTCTTTCTGCACCTGTTCATAAGAATAATGCGTCATATAGCCCGCCAAAGAATAGGTTCCTTTTGCGGAAGGCGTCATCGGCATATCCAGTTCGCTGATAGCGCCGATAATATACTGGGTCATCGTCCGTTCGTCGGCTTCAAAGCTTCCGATATAATCCGCCGCCTTCTCATAGATTTCTATCGTCTTTTCCAGATTCGGGTCCCTATAAGACACAAAAAAACTTTGCCCAGACTTTCCGAAATGGCACATGCAGCCATAAGCGCCACCCTTGACACGCACCTGGGTCCATAGATAATCATAGCCCATCAGCACGTTCAAAACTTTGAGCGCGCCCGTATAAGGAAGCCCTTTCGTTTGGAAACTGCCCGCCCTGCATACATACTGTACCTGGGAAGAAGACATAAATCCTTCATTTCTTTGTTCAACTGCGGGCGCATATCTTTTCGTATCTATCGCTTCCGTATGCAGACTGTTACAAAAAGCGGCGATTAGCGTATCTATCTTTTCTAACCCTTCCTGTTGCGCCGTATAATCCATCATCAGATTTTCCGGTCTGAACAGACATACAGCAAGCTTCTTTAACTTCTCTTTCAAGGCGTCTTTTTGACCATCGAAATCTTCTTCCAGGCACTCTAACATCCGATAATATGAAATCCCGCTGACTTGATCCGCAATTGCCGCTGTCTCGGATAGATAGGACAATGCCCGGATGGAAGCAAGGTTATGTCCCGCAGACATCATGCTCACCTGGGAGCGGGATTTTAGCTCCGAAACCAATTCTAGCAGCCGTTTCTCATCTTCAAATACCGAATGCATCACGATTTCTTCCACAAGCTTAAAAGCCGGTTCCAGATTCTCATACAGCGCCTTGACTTTGATTTCTAATGTCGCCGTATAGTTTTGCAGGTTTCCCGCGTCGATATAGGTATTGACCCCCTGGGAAATCCCACCCGTTACGATATTGATTTCATTAAATAATTCGCCATAGGTGTAATTTTCAGTATCCACAAGCCCCAGAATGGACTTTAATAGTCCCACATAGGGAAACAAATCTTCCGGCACCTGCCGCAAATCAAACATAAACCGCAGATACCCGATGCCGTTTGTAAAAATATCATGGTAAAGCAGCGTGGTATCGCCGGACTTTCTTTCATCATTGACATAGGGTTCGGCTTCTTTTTTCATATCCGCCCTTGTCAGCAGGGGAATCTTTTCCAAATCCTCCTTGGGACTCGGCTCTTCCTGATATTGCTTTAAGGCTTTGGTCTTTTCCACAATTTCTTCCAATTCCGCCGCAGACATGCCCGCTTTCTTCTCTGCAAGCATTTTTTCCAGTTCCCTGTCTTTCTTCCCGGTCAGTCCCTTCACCGGTTCCACGACGACAATTGTGCGATGGGAATTGTGTAATAGATGCTTCTGAATCAGTTTTTCATAGTAATCCGTATCGATATCCTGTTTTAAAACCTTATAAGTCTCATTTGCTTCCACATGCACAAAAGGCTTTTTATCATCATAAAGCCAGCTATCTAACATTTGCAGTCCGAATAGAAGCCCTTTCGGATAGGAGCCGAAATCCGCTTCCCGATACTTAAATTCATAATAGTTGACGCCCGCCCGCAGCGCCTTTTTATTTAATCCCTCTGTGGCAATCTCTTCTAACTTTTCTTCAATTATCTGCGTAAATTCTGCAAGCTGTTCTTTATTTGCACCTTTGGCGACGATGGAAAAATAAGGCTGCCTGATGCCGTTTTCATAAAAACTGTAAACGTCTTTTCCGATTCCTTTATCAATCAACGCCTGTTTTAGAGGCGCGCCGGGTGCGGAACAGAGCACATAATCCAACACCTGGAAGGCAATATACTGCTCTTTGTCCAGATTGTCCCCGAAAGAAACATTATAAGACAGATAGGTATTATCTTTCGTAGACTCACTGTCCATAATCGGGTATTCTTTATAAATCGTCACCGGCTTCTCAAAAGGGGGTTCGAGCGCCAGCCCGGAATCTACTTCCAGCGCATCATAAGCAGACAGATAAGCTTCATCCAGAAATTTCAACTGCTCTGCCATATCCATATCACCGTACAGATAAAGATAACTATTGGACGGATGATAATATTTTTGATGGAAGGAAAGAAAATCTTCATAGGAAAGCTCTGGAATCACATCCGGATCTCCGCCCGATTCTACGGCATAGGAAGTATGGGGATACAAGGAGTTCATGATTTCCCGCTCCAATACACTGTCCGGGGAAGAAAAAGCGCCCTTCATTTCATTATAAACGACACCGTTAATCGTAAGCGCATCTTCCACGCTTTCCATCTCATAATGCCAGCCTTCCTGCCGGAAGATTTTCTCTTCCCGGTAAATATTCGGATGGAAAACGGCGTCTAAATAGACGTCCATCAGGTTCCTGAAATCCTTATCATTACAGCTCGCCACCGGATATACTGTTTTATCCGGGTAAGTCATCGCATTTAGGAAGGTATTGAGAGAACCTTTCGCCAATTCGATAAAAGGATCCTTCACCGGAAACTTCCGGGAACCGCAGAGCACGCTATGCTCTATAATGTGCGCCACGCCCGTACTGTCTTTAGGCGGCGTCCGAAAACCGATATAAAATACTTTATTTTTATCATCATTGGATAAAAGAACGATTCTTGCTCCCGTCTTATTGTGTTTCATCAGACAGGCTGCCGAATTTAATTCTTTGATTTCCCTTTTTTCTAATAATGTATAAGCTTCTAATTGTTCCATCTGCATTTTCTAACCCATGCCTTTCCGTCATAATCTGCGTTATTTTTCTGATTATTTATCAGTATACTACCTAGTATATCATTTCGCTTGAAATTTAGCAAAGTTTCCTACAAGAAAATCGCTCCGGCGTGTGCATAAAAGAACGGGCAAGAACAATGACTGCTCCTACCCGTTCAGTGTAAAAGGGGAATTTTACCTTAATTTGTGAAACAATGTCATTTTAACAGAAAAAAAAGACGAAAGCAAGCGCATTTTGCGTTAAATAAATTGTAAGTTATCGCGTAAATTCTTGCAATCGCCAGTTTCTTACGACGATTTTTATACAGTAAACGCCATCATGGACAGCTTGGAAAGAATAATTTCCTGTATTTTCACGCCTGCCGCCTTCTTCTGCGCCAGATTCATCTGCACAAATTCATGAAGCGGCATTACCCGGTTCTGATAACTTGTTTTTTCTTTTCCAAAAAGAGACTTTTTCTCAACAAGCAGGCAGATTTTTACTTTTGCCTTCAATTGCATATAGGTTTTATAGGAAAACATATCCTGGGTCATATAATAAAACTGGCTTTCTAACGTGGTATCCGCCTGGGTATCTTTCATGATATAGTGTTCTATAATACTCTTTATCTTAAACGGCACCATTTCATGCGCCAACAGCTCCGCATAACTATAGCGCGCGCCAAAATACAGGCTGCTTACATCCTGCATATAATATTTAAAATCATCATTGGTCTCTTCCACTGCCTGCTCTTTCGCTATTTCCTGCTCCATGCCGCTTCCTTCCATCCTATCCTGCGCTCTCGTTATCGTATCTTCACTCATACGCCGCTATCCTTCTGTAGGGACTCTATTTTATCCCCGCTGATTTGGATTGCGTCTAAAATGCTCTTTCTGCTCATTCCGGTCTCTTGCGCCAGCTCGTCCACCGTTACCTTGCGATGCAAATCTTCTGCCAGCTCGTTTGCCTTATCCGCCACCAGATTGACTTTATCGGCAAGTTTTTTATCTTTGCTTTCCTCTTTTCCATTCTCGGCAATCGCTTCTTCCATCGCGTCCATAATCATCCTGCCAAGCGCCCCTTGCGCTTCCCTGGCATGTTCAAATGCCCCCAGCATCGTAACGCCCATCGCAACTGCCGCATTGCCTTCGCCGATTAAGTCTTCCAGAAGCACACCCTGTCCCGTATAAAGCTTGGCGATTTCCACTACATGGGGCAGGAAAACCTGAATCAGAAGATTCTGCGCTGCACCATCCCCCGCCATAGCGGATAGTGTTGCCGCCTCCGTTTCCCCTTCCGACAGCTTAGGCAGCTCTTCTAACTGCCGCAGATAGTCGTCCAGATAATCCGCCTCTTCCCGGCTGATATAGTCATCTAAGTTTACCGGTTCCCCAATGCCGATTTTATGCTGCCTGAAATAATCGTACACGGCTTCTAACTGAGGCTCTGAAAGCCCCATGCCGTCAAACGCCTCTTTTATCTGCTCTTCTAAAAGGCAGTTTCCCTGTTCTTTCGCCTGCCGCTTTAATTTTTCCAGTGTCTGCGTGAATTGTTGTTCCCGTTCCATACCCTGCTCCTTTAAAAATGCCGCACTTTCTGGCGAATGCTGCTTCCCATAAATGCGCGCTGCCCGGTTAATGTTTGACATGGGTATGCGTATATAAATGTTCTTCGCAATACTCATAATTCCCGTCGCACTTCGAGCAGAAACGGAACTGTAAATCCGGGCTGTCTTTTTCCGTCCTGCCGCAGATAGCGCATTTATGCTTCGTAATGCCGCTGCTCCCCCGTCTGATATCCCGCTTAAACTCCTGCCTCCTATGAATCTGTTTCGGATTCAGATGCATCATATTCCTGGACGTCACAAAAAAGACAATAAAATTAAACAGGGATGCCGCAATCGCAAATTTGATATACATCCCGCCCTGTAAAAAGGAAAAGATGAGTATAATGCCATAAATAATCCCCAGCCATTTTACCTTAATCGGAATGATAAACATCAACAGTACGGACACGTCCGGGAAAGTCGCCGCAAACGCTAAAAAGATAGACATATTGATGTAATAAGTGCTAAAATACATGGAATTTATCAGAAAATACATCTGGGCTCCCTGCATCGCAATCTGCTCCGCCTGGAACAAATAGGCAAACGCCATCGCCAGAAAACTTCCCGCAATCGTAAACAAAATTCCCTCGAAGATGTAGACATTGTAGCGGTAAGTCCCCCAGGTTCTTTCCAATGTCGTACCGATAGAGCAATAAAAATACAGCATCAGCAGCGTGAAAAAGATATTCCCTTCGCTCGGCGGAATCAGAATCCATGTCACAAGCCGCCATATCTGCCCATGCAGAATCGCATAAGGATCCAGTGTCAGATAAAAAACAAGCCAGGGCGCGACAAGCTCTGCCACATATCCTATCGCGTAACAGATAACCAGAACCACCGACAGGTTCCGAATCGCATATTTTCCGAATTTTCTTTCAAATGAACTCATAGTATCATGCCCCTTTTATTGATCATTTCACAAGGAAAAGTTGAATATATTCTAACATTCCTTTTTTTAAAAGTAAACGCCGCAGCCGCGAAATCCGCGAAAGTCATAAAAATTTAATATTTCTCTTTTAAAATCTTCATAAAATTTTAAAGAAGAGTCGATTGCTTTTTCAAAATGACTGTCGTATAATGACTTAGCATGTCAAAATGTATTATAATAAGTAAACATTTGGAATTTTCTTCCGAAGTTTATCGTTAGGAATATCGTTAAAAATAAGGAGTGAATAAAATGGAAACGAATCAGCTTCCCAATACCCTCGGTATTGACATCGGTTCTACCACTGTCAAAATCGCGGTTTTGAATGAAAAGCACGAGATTCTTTTCTCTGATTACAAAAGACATTTTGCCAATATCCAGGAAACGTTATCCGCTTTATTACAAAGCGCCTACCAAAAACTGGGAAATTTATCCCTTCATCCCATGATTACGGGTTCCGGCGGTCTGACGCTGGCAAACCATTTAGGGATTCCTTTCGTGCAGGAAGTCATCGCCGTCTCTACTTCCCTGCAGGAGTTTGCGCCCGTTACGGACGTGGCAATCGAGCTTGGCGGTGAAGACGCCAAAATCATTTATTTCGAGGGCGGCAACGTGGAACAGCGCATGAACGGTATCTGCGCCGGCGGCACGGGTTCTTTTATCGACCAGATGGCGGCTCTTTTACAGACGGACGCTTCCGGTCTGAATACTTATGCGAAAAATTACCATTCTTTATATACGATTGCGGCAAGATGCGGTGTTTTCGCCAAATCTGATATCCAGCCGCTCATCAATGAAGGCGCTACCAAGGAAGATTTGTCGGCATCCATTTTCCAGGCGGTCGTCAACCAGACCATCAGCGGTCTTGCCTGCGGCAAACCGATTCACGGACATGTGGCGTTTCTAGGCGGTCCTTTGCACTTTTTGTCCGAACTGAAACAGGCGTTTATCCGTACTCTGAAACTGGACGAAGAACATATCATCGATATGGATAATTCCCACCTGTTCGCCGCGATTGGTTCTGCCTTAAACGCTAAAGAAAACGTATGTTATTCTATGCAGGAAATGGTGGATAAGCTTTCTTCTGATATCAAAATGGAATTTGAAGTAGACCGTATGGAGCCTTTATTTGCTTCCCAGAAGGACTACGACGAATTTGCCAGAAGACATGCTTCCTATCATGTGAAAACCGCGGATCTTGCTTCCTATCAGGGCAAATGCTTCCTTGGCATCGACGCCGGAAGCACCACTACCAAAGCGGCGCTGGTAGGGGAAGATGGCTCCCTGCTTTATTCTTTTTACAGCAGCAACGACGGCAGTCCTTTAAAAACGGCAATCCGCTCCATCCGGGAAATCTATTCCCTTCTGCCAAAAGAAGCAAAAATTGTCCGCTCCTGCTCCACCGGCTACGGGGAAGCCTTGATGAAAGCCGCCTTTTTACTAGATGACGGGGAAGTGGAAACCGTTGCCCACTACCATGCCGCGGCATTCTTTGACCCCGATGTGGACTGTATTCTAGACATCGGCGGACAGGACATGAAATGCATCAAAATCAAGAATCAGACCGTAGACAGCGTGCAGTTAAACGAGGCATGCTCTTCCGGCTGCGGCTCTTTTATCGAAACCTTCGCGAAATCCCTGAATTACAGCGTCGAGGATTTTGCAAACGCCGCGCTCTTTGCCGAACATCCGATTGATTTGGGAACCCGCTGTACGGTCTTCATGAATTCCAAAGTAAAACAGGCGCAGAAAGAAGGCGCAAGCGTTTCCGATATTTCCGCGGGGCTTGCTTATTCTGTCATCAAAAATGCGCTGTTTAAAGTCATCAAAGTATCCGACGCTTCGGAACTTGGGAAAAATATCGTCGTACAGGGCGGCACTTTTTACAATGACGCCGTGCTACGAAGTTTTGAGAAAATCGCAGACTGCCATGCCATCCGCCCGGATATTGCCGGCATCATGGGAGCTTTCGGCGCGGCGTTGATTGCCAGGGAAAATTATGAGGACGGCTATCAATCTACGATGCTTACACTGGATAAAATAAACGCCCTGCAATTTGAGACCAGTATGGCGAAATGCAAAGGCTGTACCAACAACTGCCGTCTTACCATCAACAAATTTACGGGTGGTCGTCAATACATCTCCGGCAACCGCTGCGAGCGTGGTCTTGGAAAAGCCAAAAAAGACAGTACCGTCCCCAATTTATTTGAATATAAGCTAAAAAGGATTTTTTCTTACGAGCCCCTTCCTGCGGATGAGGCAAAAAGAGGAACCGTGGGCATTCCCCGCGTCCTGAATATGTACGAAAACTATCCGTTCTGGTTTACCTTTTTTACGAAATTGGGATACCGGGTTATCCTTTCGCCCGTATCCAACCGCAAAATTTATGAGCTTGGCATCGAATCCATCCCCAGCGAATCCGAGTGCTACCCTGCCAAACTGGCGCACGGGCATGTGACCTGGCTGATTAAACAGGGCGTGGACTTCATCTTTTACCCGGCCCTCTTTTATGAAAGAAACGAATTTCCAGACGCCAACAACCATTACAACTGCCCGATTGTGACGTCCTATTCCGAGAATATCAAGAACAATGTGGAAGAAATCGGGCGGGGCGAGGTTGTTTTTCGCAATCCGTTTATGTCTTTCAGAGATTTACAGACCGTTACGGACGCACTGGCAAAAGAATTTCATACCCTTCCGGTAAATGAAGTCATTCTGGCATGTGAAGAAGCCTGGCAGGAATTAGAACAGGCAAGAGCGGATATGCGCGCCAAGGGGGAAGAAGCGCTCGCCTTCATGGAAGCCAGCCACAAACGCGGCATCGTGCTTGCGGGAAGACCCTACCATATCGACCCGGAAATTAACCACGGTATCCCGGAACTGATTAATTCCTATGACGTGGCGGTTTTGACAGAAGACTCCGTGTCCCATCTTGCCGCTCCCGAACGTCCGCTCATCGTCTCGGACCAATGGATGTACCATTCCCGACTGTATGCAGCCGCCAGTTTCGTGAAGACAAGAGAGGATTTGGACTTAATTCAGCTGAATTCCTTCGGCTGCGGTCTGGACGCCGTTACCACCGACCAGGTCAACGATATTTTATCCGGGTCCGACAAAATTTATACCTGTTTAAAAATTGACGAAGTAAACAACCTTGGTGCGGCAAGGATTCGTATCCGCTCCCTTCTTTCCGCTATCAAAGTCCGGGAGCAGAAAAAGAAACAGCGCATCATCTCTTCCAGCGCCTATCAGAAAGTCACTTTTACAGAAGAAATGCGCAAAGACTATACCATCCTCTGTCCACAGATGTCACCCATTCACTTTGAAATCTTACAAGCTGCCTTTAATGCGTGCGGATATCACTTTGAAGTGCTTGGTAACGATAACAGACATGCCGTAGACGTAGGACTCAAATATGTAAATAATGACGCGTGTTATCCTTCCTTAATGGTGGTTGGACAGATTATGGACGCCTTGCTTTCCGGGAAATATGACATCAATAAAGTGGCGATTATTATCACTCAGACCGGCGGCGGCTGCCGCGCCACAAACTACATCGGCTTCATCAGACGCGCCTTAGAAAAAGCCGGTATGACGCAGATTCCTGTTATTTCCTTGAATCTATCCGGCCTTGAAAGCAATCCGGGATTTCATCTGAATGCGGATATGCTGATGCGTGCCGCATACGGAGCTGTATTTGGCGATATTTTCATGCGCTGCGTCTACCGGATGCGTCCTTATGAAAAAGAACCCGGCCAAGTAAACGCCGTCCATCAGAAATGGCTCCAAAAATGCCGTGCCTTCGTATCTGGGAAACATTTAAACTACTTTACGTTCTGTAAAATGTGTAAAGAAATGATACGGGAATTTGACAACATCCCGATTACAGAAGAAAAGAAACCCCGCGTTGGCATCGTAGGCGAAATCCTTGTGAAATTCGCTCCTGCCGCCAACAACCATCTGGTAGAACTGTTAGAATCGGAAGGCGCGGAAGCCGTCGTCCCCGATTTGATGGACTTCTTACTCTACTGCTTCTATAACCAGATTTATAAAGCAGAAGTATTATCCACCTCCAGGAAAGCCGCCATGATTTCCAGATTTGGCATATGGGCAATTGAAAAACTTCGTGGCAACGCCGTGAAAGCCTTTGAAAAAAGCGTCCACTTCGAGCCGCCTACAAGTATTTACCGTCTCGTCGATTATGCAAAGCCGATTGTCAACATCGGTAATCAGACCGGGGAAGGATGGTTTTTGACCGGGGAAATGGTGGAATTAATCCACAGCGGTGTCAACAACATCGTCTGCACACAACCCTTTGGCTGCCTGCCCAACCATGTCGTCGGAAAAGGCGTTATCAAAGAGCTGCGCAAACAATACCCGCTCTCTAATATCGTAGCAATCGACTATGACCCCGGCGCCAGCGAAGTCAATCAGCTAAACCGGATTAAACTGATGCTTTCTACGGCACAGAAGAATTTAAAGAAACAGGTGTTATGAAAAGCAGAATGCACTCACTGATAAAAGCAGATGTGTCTGTCCACGCCTTCCGGTTTCGGATAGTTCACATCTGCTTTCTTACAACACGGTATTCATCATCTAATTGATAGAACGAACAGTCAAAATTGCTTCCGCTTAAAAAGCGGCTCATATCGTCCTCATCCAAATCCACCATGCAGACATAGCATTCATAATCTTCATCGTATACATAATTGCTGCATGTATCACAGCTGCAACTCATCTTCTACAGCCTCCCTATTCATAAACGGACAACTGCCCTGCACATGTTCCTATAGGAAATCAATAAAAAATTTTATCTAGCTTCCGGTTGATAAATTTGATTTTCCCTCTGTCTGCTGCGACAAGCTCCTGTATCGCCTCGTCCGCTGCTTCCTTCTGCAATTGATTCACACAGAAAATACAGGTGCCAAATTTATCATTGGAAAAAAAACGGGGTTTATCCCACTTCACATAATAGGAAACCCGGCTCCGCAGCAGAAGCTTCTCAATCCGTTCCTTTGTATCGATGTCGGTCACCTGGCACCACTCTAATTCATTGTGTACTTTTACTTTCTGATATGCTGTTTCCATAGTATAACTCTGCCCCTTTCACTACCTGCGCGTACCATAGCTGTTTTATCCACCCTTTCAGGCATGTCCCTTTACGGCACAATAGCTATTCCTATTATACCCCTTTTGCGCCAAATGTGCAAGCTTGCAGAATGCCGTAATTTGTGGTATCTTAGAACAAATAAGCAAAAGAACGGAGAAGCATTATGCCAATCAGAATCCAGGATTCCCTTCCTGCAAGGGCTATTTTAGAAGAAGAAAATATTTTTGTCATGACAGAATATCGTGCAATTCATCAGGATATCCGTCCTTTGAACGTGCTGATTTTAAATCTGATGCCTACGAAAATCATCACAGAAACGCAGCTTCTACGCAAGCTCTCCAACTCCCCCCTGCAGGTATCTGTAGAATTTTTGCAGACGGCAAGTTATATTCCGCAGCATATTGATTCCAATCATCTGGAATCTTTTTATACGACCTTCGACCAGATTAAAGACCGTAAATTCGACGGTATGATTATTACCGGCGCGCCTCTTGACTACGTTAAATTCGAGGACGTCACTTACTGGGACGAACTATGTACCATTATGGAATGGGGAAAAACCCACGTCCACTGCACCCTGCACTTATGCTGGGGCGCATTCGCCGGACTCTATTATTTCTATGGGCTGGACCGCTATGACATGGACGAAAAATTATCCGGCGTTTACGCACACCGGGTTTTGAAAAAAACGTCTCCTCTCTTCCGCGGTTTCGACGATATTTTCTATGCCCCCCAGTCCCGCGCTATGGGAATTGAAGCCTCCAAGATTGCTTCCATCCCGGAGCTGGAGCTGATGGCAATTTCCGATGAAGCCGGCGTTACAATCGTCAAGACCACCGACAGCCGCCATCTCTTCATTACCTGCCACCCGGAGTACGATTCAGACACGCTTGCCAAAGAATATTACAGGGATTTGGAAAAAGGGCTGAATCCCAAAATTCCGGTGCACTATTTCCCAGACGATGACCCGTCCAAAACGCCGATTGTCAACTGGCGTTCCACGGGACAGCTTTTATATTCTAACTGGTTGAATTATTATGTGTATCAGACTACGCCGTATAATGTGGGGGAAATTGTGTGAAAAGACAGGCTGCCCCTCTAAAATCCTAAGAGACTGGACAAGCCAGAGGGAAAAGGTGCAAAGACTGCTATTTCATTGTCCATGCACCTTTTTATAATATATATCTATCGCATTGTAACATACTCATTAACAGCTTTATCAAGCAGGCGTCCCAAAACATCTATATAATCACTACCAATAGCCTTAGCTTTCTTAATGGTCATAGGAGATACATACACCGTAAGCGGTTCAGCATTATAAGGTTTCTTTTTTCGCGCTTCCATAAATGCTTTTTCCATTTCTGCAGTCAATTCCGGAGAATCCTCATCATAAACAGGAATCAACTTTTTAGCTTCTTCCAACATCTTTTTTTCTTCATTTGTTATACCCGCATTTTGCTCCAATTTAAATGATACCATAATATAATCCCCTTTCCCTGGCTGTTGCCAAACGTGCAGAAATCAATCTAATATTCGACTGGCGCTCCGTATATACCACAAATAAAACTTCATTTGCCATCCCAATTGTTATAAATCTATCACTGCCTATATCACTATGTGCATCATCATAAATTTCAATACGATTTTCATCTAAAAATACTTTAGCAGCAATTTCAAATGAAATACCATGCTTCTTTCTATTAATTTCAGCTTTTTCTTCATCCCATTCAAAGTTAATATCTATACTAATTTTCCTCACCACCTATAGATATTTCTAGTTTATATTATAAATTATACGCAACATTCAATTAAAATTCAATAAACATCACAAATACGATAGCGTAAGTTTATTGTAGGAATAAGACAGACAGAAGTGTCCCTTGATCCGG
>JAMPHJ010000110.1 GCA_023663465.1 Muribaculaceae bacterium
AAAATCTTATGATGTGGAAGCATGGTCTCCAAGACAGAAGAAATATTTTGAAGTCGGAAGCTGTTCCAATCTGGGAGATGCACAGGCGAGAAGATTGAGAATCCGTATCAACGGCAAAGATGGCAAATATTTTGCGCATACATTAAATAATACGGTAGTGGCGCCGCCTAGAATGCTAATTGCATTTTTGGAAAATAATTTACAGGAAGATGGCAGTGTCCGTATTCCAGAAGTGCTTCGTCCTTATATGGGTGGAAAAGCAGAGATTAGATAATAGCAGCGCGTTCAAAAGATTTCCTATTGTCGTAAATTGTTGACGATAGAAAGAGGGAGGTGAAATCTTTGCATAAATATATGCGGGCTATTGGTTTTAGTGAGCTGACAGACAGACGTGAACAACAGAAATTAGTTAAAAATATTATTCTCAACGCAGAACATAGATCTTATACATCTAATAGTGAAGAGACGATACTTGCAGAGTTTTGTGAAGATTTTGCTGAAAATATGGGAATTGCTGTCTGCGGTGAATTTGACACTGAGGATAAATTCACATATGATTATTATTATCCTTATCTGAGAGGAAGGGAAATCAGTTCCTATGAGGATGTTTCCGTAGAACGGCACGCGGAAAAGGAATCCTATGCCGGAATTTGCGATGATATTAAAGTCGGAGTTAGTTTAATTTTTTACTTACAGAATATCATTCCTTATGTGAAGGCACAGTATATGAATATTCTTCCAATTAGAGGGACGACGCTGACACTATCGGGTCTTTCCATTAAAGGAAAAATTATTCTTCCGATTGTGAAAGATGAGAAAGAAGTGCAACGGGTGAAAAGGGCTTCCATCAACAGAAATCAGTTGATAGCCGCCGCAAGGCAGGGGGATGAAGAAGCGATTGAAAGTCTGACTCTGGAAGATATGGATACTTATACATCTATTTCCAAGAAAATATTAAAAGAAGATGTGTTTAGTCTGGTAGATACTTATTTCATGCCATATGGAGTCGAGTGTGACCAATATTCTATTTTAGGGGAAATTTTGGAATATTCCCTGACCACGAATAAGCTGACCGGGGAAAAAATATATCTGATGAAAATCAGTTGTAACGATTTACAGTTTGATATCTGCATCAACGCCCTGGATTTATACGGCGAGCCAGAAATCGGACGCAGGTTTAAAGGAGTTATCTGGATGCAAGGGTATATCAATTATCCGATGGAATAAAATGATTTTGATAAAAAGTTTCTATGAAGCAGTTTTGCATAATAGTTTATCTGTATAAATTGTCTCTGTAGCTCAGTAGGATAGAGCATTCGCCTCCTAAGCGAAAGGCCGCTGGTTCGACTCCAGTCAGGGACGTTTTGAAAAATGCCGGGAATACTGGAACCCCAGAAATTCCGGCATTTCTTATTATCGTGCTATTAAGCAATATGGTATTTAAAAATGGAAAGGATTATAGATGGCTGATACAAACCAGATAGCTCTAAAAAGGGCAAACAATAATACTCAGGAAGTAAGCATTGAATCAACTCAACTTGATATAAAAAATTTAATATATGTTGTCCGTAATCAGCAAGTTATGTTAGATAGCGATATAGCGATGCTATATCAAGTAGAGACGAAATCTTTAAATCGTGCTGTTAAAAGAAATATTAAAAGATTTCCTAAAGATTTTTGTTTTCAATTGACTATGGAAGAATTTGAAATTTTGAGGTGCCAGATTGGAACCTCAAAAATAGGCGCAAGTGGAACATCAGATAATAGAGGTGGAAGAAGATATTTACCTTATGTTTTTACAGAACAAGGAATTGCGGCAGTTGGAATATCAGAAACAGAAGAATAGGACAAAAATATGAATTATATTATTTTTGATTTAGAATGGAATCAGAGCAATACGGGAGAAGAAGATGAAAATAAGATAATTCCCTTTGAAGTTATTGAAATTGGCGCGATAAAATTAAATGACTGCAGGGAAAAAATCGGTGAGTTTAGCGAATTGATCAGACCTCAGGTCTATAAAGAAATGCATTATATTACCGGAAAATTAATTCACCTGCAAATGGAGCAGCTCAAGCAGGGCAGACTTTTCCCGGAAGTCATGGACGATTTCAGAAAATGGTGGGGACAGGATTATATTTTTTGTACATGGGGACCGTTGGATTTAATAGAACTGCAGAGGAATATTCGCTATTATCGAATGGAGCCGCTATCGGACAAACCTTTCAAATTTTTGGATGTGCAGAAGCTTTTCAGTATTGCCTGTGAGGATAAGAAATCCAGGCGGTCGTTGGAGTATGCCATCGATTTTTTGAAAATAGAAAAAGATATCCCTTTTCACAGGGCGTTCAGCGATGCATATTATACGGCGAAAGTGTTAGCGCGTCTGGATGAGAAAGTATTGGAAAATTATTCTTTCGATGTTTTCCATATTCCTGCGAATAAAGAGGAAGAAGTGCATGTTATTTTTGGCGATGCGGCGAAAGATTCTTATGCAAAATATATTTCCAGGGGATTTGATGATAAAATAGAAGCAATGGGCGATAAAGGTATCGTTAGCACGAGATGTTATTTATGCCATAAAAATTTACGGAAGAAAATCAGATGGTTTACGCCAAACGGAAAGCATTATTATTGTGTATCTTATTGCGATAAACACGGCTATATGAAATCCAAGGTACGGATTCGGAAAGCGGAAAACGATAAGATTTATGTCGTAAAAACAGAAAAGATTATTTCCCAGGAAGAGGTCAATAATCTTTTTAAAATGCAGGAAAAAGCGAAACAGCATAAGAAAGAAAAAAGAATCACTAAAAATCAAAATCATCGAAGCTAGAACGAATCCGTTCTCTTCGGTGTTTTTTTCTGCTTACGCGGTTTTTCCGGCGGCGGGATGTATTATTGTTAATCATAAAAGCACGGATGATAAAAAGGCAGATTAACACAATTGCAATGACCAGAATGGTAATTAATACTTTTTTGACATTGATAAAAATGGTGTCTTTCTCTTCATCGGAAGAAGCGCTATTTTCCACTCGCTCCACACTGATATCGGTTGCAGTGTTTTCTTCCGTGTTAAATTCATAAGAAGATTTTGCATAGGTAGTAAGATTGATATAAGTGCTGCCCACAAAAGTACCATTATAAGTGTATTTGATTTCTGCAATATGGTCGGTTGTAGCGGCGCCATAATCGATTGTAAATTCCAAGTCGGAAAAATCCGCCATGTTGGGAACAATGACATAACCGTCGCTGTCAATGGATAAAATTGGTCTGGAACTTCCGAAAATATCATTGTCTGCTTGGAAAAAGTTTACGTTATCGATATTGAATTTTTCTTCATTTTCTGAGACATTCAGTACCTGGAAATTATGAAAACCGTAATCGAACAATTCTATAGTATCATCAAACTGGGACGGGGATTCTTCTTTAAAAACGACGCAGATTAATTTCATTCCGTTTTGTTCTGCACAGGTAACAAGCGTCTGCCGGGATTGGTCTGTATAGCCTGTTTTTCCGCCGATAACACCTTCGTATTCCATTTCCCCGTTAATCAGTTTGTGTTTATTATTTTTATAGAAGTCATCCGGCTGGGTCGGCGTCGCTTCAAAATGATACCGCGCTGTATTGCTGACCTTGCATAACATCTCATTCTGAAAGAAAGACCTGGCGATAACAGCGAGGTCGTAAGCGCTCGTATAATGGTTTTCATCAAAAAGACCATTTGTATTTACAAAATGGGAGTCTACGCATCCTAGCTCTTTAGAATATGTGTTCATCATTTCCACAAAGTCTTCGATAGACCCCGCGATATATTCCGCCACCGCATTTGCCACTTCATTTGCAGAAGCTACCATAATACCATAGAGACATTCTTCTAAAGAGATAGACTCACCTACGTCCATTCCCATCTTAGAGCCGTCTGTCGGCACACTGAAAACAGCTTCATTGGAAAAAGAAACCATATCGTCTAAATTTCCTTTTTCCACGGCAAGCAGGCAGGTCAGTATTTTTGTGATACTGGCGGGGTATACTTTTTCGTGGATATTTTTGGCATAAAGAATGACACCCGTGTCAGCATCCATCAGAATAGCGGATTCGGCGCTGATTTCCGGTCCCACGGGCCAGTTTTCGATATCGTTGGATTGTATCGGAAGGTGTTTGCGCGCCTCTGCCTGCTCGGTAAGCTCGTCCAATGTGGCATAAGCGGTTAACCGATTGCAGTTAAAAAAACAGGTTGTCAATAGGAGTGTTATCAGAAAAAGGGATACTTTTCTTTTTTTATATAAAATTTTATATAGGAAATGCATAGAAAAATCAAAACCTTTCTATTAATAAGCTAATGAACGTGCAATAAGTGTGGAAAAAATTCTACTTTGATATCATACACTATTTTTGGGCGGCATTCAAGGTTCAAAAGCCGCAGGACATAGTTTTCAGTTTGTTTATACTCAGAGTAGCAGAGCAGATATAAATTCCGTGTCAATTCCGCGACAAATTCTAAGATTTTCTTTTCATGAACTTTAAAATAGTGTAGAATAAATTCATAGCGGTAGTTTGTAATAATAATTTGTAACAATAAATCGTAACGTTAAGGAAAACGAAAAAGACAGGACAAGCTATGAGATTACGGAATGTTGCAGGTTCAAGGGAAGCCATCAGCGCAAGCGGATTTGTGGTTCAGAATCCGGAGGCACAGAAGAATAAATGGCGGGATTTGTTTGGAAATTCTCATCCTTTGCATATAGAAATCGGCATGGGCAAAGGGCGTTTTATCATGGATATGGCAAGACTTCACCCGGAAATCAATTATGTCGGTATTGAGAAATATTCCAGCGTTCTCATACGCGGCATACAGAAACTGGAAGCGGAAGAATTGCCGAATTTATATTTTATCCGCATGGACGCGGAAGATATTACGGAAGTATTTGGAACAGGAGAAGTGGATAAAATCTATTTAAATTTTTCCGACCCTTGGCCAAAAGACAGACATGCCAAAAGAAGACTTCCTTCCCGCGAATTTTTAAACAGATATCATGAGATACTATCTAAAGAAGGAAATCTGGAATTTAAGACAGATAACCGGGCATTATTTGAATTTGCGCTAAAAGAGCTGGAGCCGGCGGGATGGCAGCTTGACGAGGTGACTTACGACCTTCATAACGATGAAAAAATGAGGAAGGGAAATGTCATGACGGAATATGAGGAAAGATTTTCTTCCCTGGGGAACCCTATTTATAAATATGTTATCAGTAGATAAAATTTGCAGAAATAAGGAAAAATATTAAAATAATACGAGGAGGACGAAACAGTGGAATACAAATTTAAAACAGCAGATTTTGAAAAAGAGGTTATCCAATCCGATATTCCGGTATTTGTGGATTTTTATGCGGACTGGTGCGGACCCTGCAAGATGATGGCTCCGGTGGTAGAGACGCTTGCACAGAGGTATGAAGGAAAATTGAAAGTGGGAAAATGCAATATTGATGAAGAGAGCGAGCTTGCCGGGCGGTATCGGGTGATGTCTATTCCGACCATGATGGTTTTCGTAAACGGCGAAGTGAAAGAAACGGTTGTAGGAGCCGTGCCGCAGGGCGAACTGGAAAGAATCATTGAAAAGGCGCTGGGCTGACGTAAGGCTGCTTTCAAAATGTGAATTTCGGCTAAAAATGGGAAAGTCGGTGTGCATTCAACTGTTATTTTTGAAAGAAAATTAAAAAAATTGCAAATTTTGCTTGAAAACCTGCAAAAATTGCTTAGAAAGTCACACTTTGGTAACATTTCCTGTTGTACAATATGCAATGTAAAAGGGGAATAGAATCGGGAAAGAAGTATTCACAGATATGTGAATATCGGATAAAATCAGGTAAAGTACAGTGGCAGAACTCATTCCTTCTTTCCAGGGATTCTATGAAAAAGGTCTTGAAAACATCACTGTTTTCAAGACTTTTTCCATGCTTTCTGTGATAATCGAAGCGACAGGATTTGAACCTGCGACCTCTGCGTCCCGAACGCAGCGCTCTACCAAACTGAGCCACGCTTCGATAAAATAATCTAAACTAAGAAATAACTGAAATAACAGGAACAATTAAGATAATACAATATCTGATAGAGTTTTGTCAATCTTTCCATGAAAAATATTTTCTTTTTCCTATTTTTATTGTAAAATGGAAAAGAATAAATTGATTCTTTTCTGCACACCCTATCATGGCAGAATATAAATTTTGCTGATTTTTGGATGAAAAACAAGTGCAGAAAGGAATAAAAGATATGGATTTTAATCAAATACCTGGAGGACTTGGGCTTGCGTTTTCTGCAGACTTATTGTCCATGGATAGATTTTCTAATATGTCGGATGATGAGAAAAAAGAATATATAGAAAGACATAGAAGCTCATTATCTGAAAGGGAACTGGATAAACTGACAGCATCAATAGGACAGGATGAGGATGACGGACCGGATTTAGGAGACCCGATGGGAGTGTTTCATGGTCCGAGTATGGGATAGGGTTATCATAAGAAAACTTCAAGGAGCTTGAAAAGTATTTCGAGGAGCGTAAATATGCCTGTGCAGATTCAATTACCCGGAAAAGTGCAAAAAATTATAGAGACCCTTCAGGCAGCAGGGTATGAGGCATATGCGGTAGGCGGCTGCATCAGGGATTCCATTCTGGGGAAAGAGCCGGACGACTGGGATATCACGACTTCCGCGAATCCGCAGGAAGTGAAAAAGCTTTTTAACAGAACGCTCGATACCGGCATCCAGCATGGGACAGTTACCGTCATGCTTGAGAAAGAAGGTTTTGAAGTTACAACATATCGCATTGATGGAATTTATGAAGACGGAAGGCATCCGAAAGATGTAACTTATACCTCGGAATTATCCGAGGATTTGAAACGCCGGGACTTTACCATCAATGCGATTGCTTATAATGAAAAAGACGGATTGATAGACCTTTTTGAAGGGATGCAGGATATTGAGAGAGGGGTTATCCGCTGCGTCGGCGATCCAAGGGAGCGTTTTTCGGAAGATGCGCTCCGTATGATGCGGGCTATACGTTTTTCCGCCCAGTTAGGCTACATAATAGAAGATAAGACGAAAGCCGCGATAAAGGAGCTTGCGCCGAATCTGCAGAAAATCAGTGCAGAGCGGATTCAGACAGAGCTGGTGAAGCTGCTGGTTTCCGATAATCCCGACTATCTGCGGACAGCGTATGAAACAGGTATTACGGCGTATTTTATCCCGGAATTTGATATTTGCATGGCGACAGAGCAGAACAATCCGCACCATTGTTATTCGATAGGGGAACATATTTTACATACTTTATCTTATGTGGCGTCGGATAAAACGCTGCGCTTAGGAATGCTTTTCCACGATATCGGAAAGCCGCAGACGCTCACGGTTGACGAAGAAGGCATTACGCACAATCATGGACATGCCGCCGTGGGGGAAGAGATGACCGTAAAAATTTTACGGAGGTTGAAATTCAGTAACGATACGATTGATAAAGTCAGAAGAATTGTCCGTTATCATGATTATAAGATAGAACCCGATGCAAAAGCCGTGCGGCGCGCGGCGAGTAAAATAGGAAATGATATCTTTCCACTATTGTTTTGTATAAAATATGCCGATATCATGGCACAGAGTCTCTATGAAAGAGAAGAAAAACTACAAAAGCTTAATCAGGTTAAAGAAATTTATGAACAGATTATGAAACGGGAAGAGTGTCTTTCTTTAAAGGATTTGGCGGTGTCTGGCAGGGATTTGATTGCAGCGGGCATGGAGCCGGGAAAAGAAGTCGGGGAGTGCCTTCATAAATTACTGGATATTGTTCTGGAATATCCTGAATATAATCAGAAAGAGTATTTACTTTCTATTCTGCAGATACAAGACTAACCGACAAAAAAATCATACTTTTCCATACCTCGTCATAAGATAGGATAGATGGGGTTATGGGAGGTATTTTCGTGAATGAGAGAGCGGTCAGTTTATTTGATAATTATGAGATAGAAGTCAGTCGCACATGGAAAGGAAGAGGGGCGATTCTTTGTGAATCGGATAAAGGGCTGCTCATTTTAAAAGAATACAGCGGACCCATGAATAAGATTTCTTTTCAAGATGCGTTATTAAACCATATCAGGGAAGCAGGCTTTCCGCTCGCGGAATCTATTTTGAGGACGAAAGAAGGGGAGCTGATTGTTTATGACCAGGATAGGGTTCCTCATGTTGTGAAGAGTTATTTTGAAGGAAGAGAATGCAATCATAGAGATATGGATGAGTGTAAAGAGGCGGTCCGGGTTCTTGCCAGACTGCATAACTGCTCTGATTTATCAGAATGGGAAGATTTTGTCTTACAGCCGGTATTTCATATTGAGAAAGAATATGAGAAGCATAATAAAGAATTAAAGAAAGTACGTCGTTTTTTACGGGGAAAAAGCCAGAAAAGCGCATTTGAGATTTTTTTAACAGAGCATTATGATGAGTTCTTTCATATGGCTTTACAGGTCAGTGAGGAAATGCGGAATGATTCGTCCCAGGAAAAAACGGAAAATTTGAAAGAATTTCCTATTGTATGTCATGGAGATTATCAGTATCATAATATTATACAGACGGCAAAAGGGACGGCGCTTATTAATTTTGAGAAATGTATGCGGGATAATCCTGTACGGGATTTATATCTTTTCATGCGTAAACTTTTAGAGAAAAATAACTGGTCCCAGACCTTAGGCGATACCCTTTTGAATGCTTATCATGCACAAAGAGCTCTGTCTGAGACGGATTATAAACAGTTGTATTTCCGGTTTTCTTACCCGGAAAAATTCTGGAAGATTGTCAATTTTTATTATAATTCCGGGAAAGCATGGATACCGAACCGGAATATGGAAAAATTGGAAAAACTTCTTGCACAGGAGAAAGAAAAAGCCGATTTCCTGAAAGTAGTTTTTCATCAATAAGTTAAGAAAATAAAAAAGGAGTAAAACGATTAGAATGTACAAGAGATTAGCGGGAATTTTTGTTGTTATGATTACTTTGTCGCTTATGATTGCCGGTTGTACTTCCCAGGCAAGCAATATAGGTCTTGCAAGGGAAAACAACCGGGAAAGCGTAGGTTCTGATTTTGTTGTTGCAGAGGTTGGAAGTTACGATTCAGCGGACACGGCGGTCGTGCTTTCCGTGGACGCGGATATTTCCTATGTAACTTTTATGAATATCGCCACAGGCAGACAATATACGTTATCCTATGATGGGACAACCTATGTAAAGGATAAATATGAATCGCCTATGTCGATGTCCCAGCTGAAGGCGGGCGACATTGTGGATGTCACTTTCTTAAAGAGTAAGAAGAAGTTGGCGAGCGTACAGTTATCCCCTAGGGCATGGACTTACGATAATGTGGAAAATTATGATTTAGGCGGCATTAATAAAACTGCCCAGATTGGCTCTAATACCTATTCTCTGCCGGATGATGTGGTAGTTTTGTCGGAAGGCGAACGGACGGAAGTCATGGATATCGTGAAAAAAGACGTCCTGACAATCAGCGGCATCGACCATCAGATTTGCAGTATTAATATAGAAAAAGGGCATGGGTATATCCGTCTTTCAAACGAACAGGCGTTAGTCGGCGGCTGGATTGAGGTTGGAAATGCTATCATCCAGCAGATTACGGAAAATATGCTTTTGACCGTGCCGGAAGGAAGTTATCAGGTAGCGCTTTCTAACGGCGGCGCAAGCTGCACGAAAGACGTTATCATTGAGCGGGATAAAGAAGTGATATTAAACGTAGGAGATTTGGAAATTGTCCAGGATAAGACAGGAATCATCCTGCTGTCTGTAGAACCCGATTCGGCGACAGTCAAAATCGACGGCAAACCTGCGGATATCAGTCAGGAAATCGAGCTTACCTACGGTATTCACAGCATCCGCCTGGAAGCGGAAGGATATCAGACATTGACGAAGTACATTCAGGTTGGTTCTGAATATGCCCGGTTAAGTTTTAGCATGGAAGAGAAAACGGAAGAGACGGAAGAAGATACGGATAATCAGCAGGATAGTAATACAGATAGCGATGTGGAAGATGCGGTAACGGGGAATAAAGTTTATATTGACGCGCCCACTGATGTTGAGGTTTATATGGATGGCAGTTATATGGGAGTTTCGCCGGTCAACTTTACGAAGGTGACAGGAAGCCATACGATTGTGTTAAGGAAGCCCGGTTATGTATCAAAGAGTTATACAATTTATCTTTACGACGATGGTCAGGATATTACCTATTCTTTCACTGACTTGGAAAAAGATGGTTCTCAAAGCGGAAGCAGTAAAAATACTTCTGCGAAGTCCACGAAGTCTACCCATAATGAGGGCAGCAGCAGCACTTCCATCGTGACGTCGCATACGACTTCCTCAAAAACCACGTCTTCTTCCTCTGGAAGTACGGTCAGCGGGAATGAATAGAGGGTATGTTTGTGAAATTATTGACAAACCGGGAAAGTTTATACGTTAACATAACAAGGAAATATTG
>JAMPHJ010000111.1 GCA_023663465.1 Muribaculaceae bacterium
GTCTATAAAGACTATGTGATTCAGGAAACGGATTTGGCGCAGATTGCCGCAGAGGTAGCCGGGAAGAATAAGTATTATCTGATTCAGAGCAGAATACAGGTGGAAATAGACTGTAAGGAGCATGTGTTTACAGATAAAAAGTGGATTTCCTTTATCTTGAATCAAATCGTGCAAAACAGCACAAAGTATCGGCGTGCGGAAGGGGCATATATCCGCATGACGACACAGAAGATGGATAGGAGTGTCCGGTTTGTGGTAGAAGATAACGGAATCGGCATAAAAGAGGCGGAAATCCCGCGTATTTTCGAGAAGAATTTCACGGGGACAAATGGCAGAAACTGCGGGCGTTCTACTGGCATGGGACTGTATCTTTGCAAGAAACTCTGTAAGAAATTAGGAATCGGCATTACGGCAGAGTCACAGGAGGGAGCGTGGACGAAAATCATACTGGAATTTCCGATGAGTAGTTATCTTTCAAAATTGTAAGATTGCCGTAAGGGAAATCGATACTACGCCAGCGTTCTTTTTGCTACACTGTTTCTGGGAGGTGTGATAATGGAATATATATCAGTGCAAGATGTGGAAAAATATTATGGAAGTGAAAACAGTGTGACAAAAGCGGTGGATAGAGTAAGTTTCTCAGTAAAAGAGGGGGAATTTATCGGCGTGATGGGGGCTTCCGGTTCCGGCAAAACGACGCTGCTCAATATGCTCTCAACCATCGACTCCGTGACGGCGGGGCATATTTATTATGGAAATACGGACATTACGATGCTTTCCGAGAATAAACTTTCAGAATTTCGGAAGGCAAATCTGGGTTTTGTGTTTCAGGAATACAATTTGTTAGATACGCTGACGATAGAGGAAAATATTATTCTCGCCATGACGATTCAGGGAAAAGGAAGGAAAACGATTCAGGAAAGCAGCGAAGAGATGATGAAACTGCTGGATATATGGGACATCCGGGGAAAATTCCCCTATCAGGTGTCGGGCGGGCAGAAACAGCGGTGCGCCTGCGCAAGGGCTTTAATTAATCATCCCAAGCTGATTCTGGCGGACGAACCCACTGGTGCATTGGATTCTAAGGCAGCAGGAACGCTCTTAGAAACGTTTTCCAGAATCAATCAGAATAGAAATGCGACGATTTTCATGGTGACGCATGACGCTTTTTCTGCAAGCTATTGCAGCCGTATCCTGTTCTTGAAAGATGGGAAGATTTTCCATGAGTTGATACGGGGAAGCAAGAAAAGACGGGAGTTTCTGAATGATATTTTAGATGTGCTGTCTTTGACGGGAGGTGAGCTGTCAGATGTTCAATAAGCTTGCACTGCGGAATGTAAAACGCTCCTTAAAAGATTATCTTGTCTATTTCTTGACGATGACGCTTGTTACGGCGTTGATGTTCGCGTTTAACAGTCTTTTGTTTTCTGATGTTTTTGGGGAAATGTCGGAAGAAATGCTGCTTATGCAGGTCATGATTGGACTTGCGACCTTTTTCATCGTACTTATTGTGGCATGGCTGATCAATTATATGGTTCGATTTATCTTAGAAAAACGTAGCAAAGAATTTGGAATTTATTTGCTGCTAGGGATGAGAAAGAAACAGATTGCGCGCCTTTATATGCGGGAAAATATTTTGCTTGGCACGGGCGCTTTTCTGGCGGGTATCGTCATGGGGATACTGGTGCAGCAAATGTTATTGGCGGTGCTTTATGGCATGACGCATATCGATTACAGATTTCATGTCGAGCTTGATAAAGACTGCCTGCTTTTTACGCTCGCCTGTTACGGGGGCTGTTTTCTTCTGGCGCTTTTACGGTGCAAGAGGAAATTTAAGAAAATGAATATCTACAAGTTGATGAATGTAGAAAAGCAGAACGAGGAAATCAAGGAAACCCACGAAGAGATAAAAAAATGGCTGCTTCCGATATCCGTGCTGTTTCTACTAGGATTCGCCGTATGGCTGTGTATCGGAAAAATGTGGGGAGCGGAAATCATCCTGCTCTTTCTAATCGGTCTGGTGCTTTCGATTTACCTTTTTTACACCGGGCTTTCTTCCTGGATTATTTGCTATGTGCGCCGTAAGGGGGCGGGGATTTATAAGGGTCAGAATCTGTTTCTGCTCAGACAGTTTTCCGCGAAAATCAAAACCATGCGTTTTACAATGGGAACCTTGACAGCGCTGTTTGTCTTAGCGTTTTTGGGCGGTTCGGTGGCGATGATGTTTCAGTTTTTCCAGGATAAGATGTTAGAGCAGAAGATGCCTTTCGCGATTCAGATTTATAGCGCTTCTGTAGAAGAAACTTTTACGGAAGAACTGGCGCTTTTGGAAAAGGAAACTTCCCTAAAAGAAACATATGCCTATCGTCTGTATGAAAATGGAACGGCGCAGGTCAACGTCTGGCTTTATACACATTTGCGGTGTTTTGGCGACGATTATCTAAATGAGGATGGGACGCCGGATATGGCAGCGATTACGGATGAGGATCGCTATGCTTACTGTGCCAAAGACCCCTATATGGCATTGTCCGATTATAATTATCTGCGGCGGATGCTGGGCTATGAAGAAGTTGCGTTGCAGGATAACGAATATGCGATTCATATGAAAGATAGGGTTTTCAGGGAAGCGGGGGATTTCTCAGATCATCTGGAAATCACCGGTATGGATGGGGCGTTAAATTTTACAGGATATCATACGGAAGCTTTTTCCCAGGATGGGCACAACGGGGGCGATTATGTGATTGTCGTGCCCGATAGGGAAATTGCGGAAATGACGCCTTACTGGTCGGAGCTGGCGGCGGATATCGAAGGCAGCGCGCCCGAAAATCTCATGGATGCTTTGGATGAGCTGAAAAGGGAAAAACGAAACCAGGACATGGCAGAAGATATAATGGAAGATATGATGGAAGAAAACCGGTGCTGCGGCTCTGATCAGATTGTAACCTGGTCCCCCGATAATCTGGTGCGGGATAACATAGTTACAGAGATGAAGATGCTACTTTCTTCCCTTGTCTTTCCGCTAGTCTATATGGGGCTTGTGTTTTTATGTGTCGCCTTGACGGTATTGTCCGTACAGCAGTTGAGCGATTCGGCAAAATATAAATTCCGCTATGGCGTCATGAGAAAAATAGGCATGGATCCGAAAGAAACCGCCGGACTGATTTTAAAGCAGTTAGTCGCATTTTATCTTTGTCCGGCGCTCTTTGCCGTCGCCATCAGCGGAAGCATTGCCGGGTATGTGGGCGGAAAATTCAATTTCTATACCGGGATAAAAACGCCGGCATTCCGCTATTTCGGGATTTCTCTTGCCTTGTTTTTCAGTATTTACTGCATTTATTTTCTGGTGACGTATATCGAATTTGTGCGCAATGTGGACAGCGAAGGGTGAAATATGGATAGCAAGGAGTGAAATGTAGATAGCAAGGGGCGTCTTTTTACAAATGCGCCTTACAGCTCCACTCCGTCACTTCCAAGGCAAAAACGGCGACCCTTGCAAGCAGATTCTCGTCAAAAGTCCATTCCTGTGCCGGTCTGTCCGGGTTGTAATGGGATAGAATGCACTGTAGGGCGCAGGCTTTTTCTGCTTCTGTCTGGAGCATGGATATGCGCCCTTTGCCGATGATGCTTTGATATCGGTAAGAATACTGACAGGCTCTATCGCCTTCTACAAGCGCGTGATTTGTGTCCATCTCAAACCCGACGCAGGGATTTGCTTTGATGAGTTCTATCTTTTTCCCTGCATCGGCGCTATGGAAGTAGAGTATCAGTCTGCCCTGTTCTTCCCGATATCCGAAATTCAGCGGCACAATATAGGCGCCGCCGTTTTCTGAAAAACCCAGCCGGCAGCAGTCGCAAGAGCGCATAATATTAAACATTTTATGATAATCTGTAATTTCCTTATCGCTTCTTCGCATGGTGGAACCTCCGTTTAGGATTGGCTGTATAGTTTTTATTTTATCATGGAAGTCACTGATTTACCACAATTTTCCTATTTTTATAATAATATTCCTTATCATGCTCATTGATTGCGCGCATGACTCTGCAGGGGTTGCCGACGGCAACCACATCGGAAGGAATATCTTTCGTCACGACGCTGCCTGCCCCGATGACTGTATTATCGCCGATGGTAACGCCCGGCATGATGATGGCGCCCGCGCCAATCCAGCAGTTTTGGCCGATGTGGACAGGCATATTGTATTGATAGGTCTGCTCGCGAAGTTCTGGCAGGATGGGGTGTCCGGCTGTGGCAATGGTCACGTTCGGTCCAAACATGGTATAATCGCCGACATAGATATGCGTATCGTCTACGCAGGTCAGATGGTAGTTGGCATAGACCATGTCCCCGAAGTGGCAGTGGTGTCCGCCGAAGTTCGCATAGAAGGGAGCTTCGATGTAAACGCCCTTGCCGCAGCTTCCCAGCATTTCTTTTAGCATTGCCGCTCTTTTTTTAGTCTCAGAAGGTTTGGTCATATTGTAGTCGCAAAGCTTATCCTGATAGACGACTTGTTCCTTCATGATTTCTTCATCTCCCGGAAGATAAAGGTCTCCGGTGTGCATTTTGTCTTTCATTTCACTCATTTTGCGTTCCTCCATTTGTTAAATTTTTAACCCATTGATATTTTTTATAATGCCGGTAAACTACCGGTAGTTTCACGATTTCATCCAGATTTAGGACGAAGTATACCACGAGTACGGGAAAATCCCAGACGAATGCGCACAGGCATCCAAGGGGTATTGTGATACACCATAAAGTCACGGCATCGCAGAGCAGTCCGAATCTGGCGTCTCCGCCGGCGGGAAAAATGCCGCCAATGGTCATGCTATTGATAGATTTTCCGGCTAGATAGTAGGAGCAGACGATAAGCATTCCCCGCAGGTATGCCGCCGCCTGGGGAGTCAGCCCTGCCAATCTGATAACCGCCGGAGATAGGATAAGAAGGAATATTCCTGATAGAATACCGCTAAAAATGGAAATTCTAGTCAGTGTTTTTCCTGCCTGTCTGGCATCCTCTAAGCGGTTTGCGCCAAGCCGGTTGCCAACGATAATGCTTCCGGCGTTTCCAAATCCGAGGCATAAGCATACCATAAGATTTTTGGTAATATTGGCAATGCCGTTTGCCGCTACCGCATCTGTTCCCAGATGTCCGATAATTACCGAATACATGGTAAAACCGCCGCCCCATGCAAGCTCATTCAAAAGAACCGGGGCAGTTTTGCTCCAGAATCTGCCCGTAAAACCGGAATGACGTTTGGGTAGACGCCATCTTATGACTTTTATTTTGATAGCCGTGTATACGATACACCAGACCATTTGAACGGCAGTTGATAGGACGGTTGCCCATGCAGCGCCCCGGATTCCCATAGCGGGCATTCCAGACAGACCGAAGATAAGCAGGGCATTGAGCAGGATATTCATAATGACGGTAACACTGCTGATAATCATGCTGACATTGACAGCATTGCAGTTTTTTAGAATCGTCATCAATACCTGGGCTATCGCGGAAAGCAAATAAGAGACGCCAATTACTTTGAGGTATTCGCTTCCAGCAACAATCAAAGCCCATTCATCCGTAAAAAACTTCATAATATGCTGCGGAAAAAGCAATGTTCCAACCCAGAAAAAAGTCGCAACAACACAGGAAATGCAGAGGACGAGACTGAAAACCCTTGAAATACCGTCATAATCTTTTTTTCCATGATACTGTGCAACAAACATATTCTCGCCGATGACAAACGCCGCCATAAACAGATTGAATACAAATGTGACCTGCGTTGCCAAGGATACTGCGGACATGGCATTCTGGTGCAGCTTTCCAAGCATAATGGCGTCGCTTGCGCCTACCAATGCCAGCATAAACTGTTGAAAAGCGATTGGCAAGGTTAGTTTTATGATTTCTTTTTGCAGCCGGTCATCCTTTTTCACGGGAGAATTCCTTTCTGTGTCTTTATTGGTATAACAATAACAGATTTTTCTTCCTAATTCTTTCGAGATAATGTATAATTATATAACAATATTCTTTATTAGGAGATGAAGTATGAAAGAATATGCAGAATACCGGCTGACGCTTAATTCCGATTCATCCGAGACAATTGCTTATAATTACCCGTTATTTCCAGTTTATATCCGATATGGCTTTTTGTCACGTTATCCGAATTATGCAGCAGTCAGCCACTGGCATAATGATTTAGAATTTATTCTGATAAAAAAGGGGAAAATGACTTATAATGTAAACGGTAAATTGATTGAGCTGTACGAAAATCAGGGGATTATGGTCAACAGCAGACAAATCCACTACGGATTTTCCGCAGAACATACGGAATGTGAATTTATTTGTATACTGCTGTCGCCAGAGTTATTGCAGGGCAGTCCGTGGTTTTACCATAACTATGTGGAAGCCGTTACGGATAATTTTGCATACCCCTATCTGTACTTTGTTTCGGACGGCTGGCAGGCTGATGTCTTAGGCAAAGTAGAATTGTTATACCAGGACTTCGTATCCAGGGCGGGGGATGATTCCAGTGTTGGATTATCCTGCTTTAGGGTGATAGAAGGTTTTTGTGCGATTCTGGAATTATTGTATGAAAACCTGCCCGCCCCGCAGCAGAAGATGGAAAAAGAATCTTCTGAAATTATTGCGCTTAGGAATATGATTACTTATGTAGAGGAGCATTTTGCAAAACACATGACGCTTTATGACATTGCGTCCGCCGGCGCTTGTTGCAAAAGCCGCTGTTCCCTTTTATTTAAGAAATATCTCCATGATACGCCGATTTCCTATCTCACGAAGCTGCGTTTAAGGAGAAGTCTTGGCGCACTGCTGGAAACGGATGAAAGCATTACGGATATCGCCTATGAGTACGGCTTTGGTGGGGCAAGTTACTATTGTGAAACATTTCGGAAATATTATGGGACTTCGCCGCTGCAATATAAGAAGGAGCAGCTTCTATCCGCAGGAAAATAGAAGGATTCTTTACGTTCCTGTCTTTTTACACAGAAGTATCCCCGTCAACAATAATATCGGAAATAAAATACCTGCCAGAATCCCCATTTTCAGGTTATCACCCAGCGCGCCGGACAGTAAGCCGACGATGGTAGGACCGCCGGAACAGCCAATATCGCCGCCCAAAGCCAGCAGGGCAAACATGGCGGTGCCGCCCCTGGGCAAAGCCGTCGATGCCTTACTGAAAGTGCCCGGCCACATGATGCCCACCGAAAGCCCGCAGAGTGCGCAGGAAATCAGACTGAGTTGTGGCAGTGGCAGCAGGGATATGCCAAGATAAGATAAAATGCATAGACAACTGCTGCCTATCATAAAACGGTCCAATTGGATGTGTTCTCCGTATTTTCCATAAAAAGCCCTAGACAATCCCATCAGGATGGCAAACGCCATAGGTCCCGCCAGGTCGCCCGCAGTCTTGGAAATTCCGAGACCTTTTTCTGCAAATGTGGAAGCCCACTGACTTACCGCTTGTTCACTGGCTCCGGCGCAGACCATCATAATCAGCAGAATCCAGAAGATTTTTATGCCGAACAATTCTTTTAACGACAGCCCTGATTCCCCTTCTTCTATCAGTGTTGCAATCGGGACTCTTGTAAATACGAAGGCGTTGCAAAGCGGGATAATTGCCCATAAAACAGCCAGTATTTTCCAGTTGTCCGTCCCCATCGTATGGAAAAAAGCGGTAGAGAGCAGCACGACGCCCACATGTCCCCAGCAGTAAAAGGAATGCAGCATACTCATCGCTTTTTCCTTATTATCGGAAGGACAGGCTTCCACCACCGGGCTGACGAGAACTTCCAAAAGACCGCCGCCCACGGCATATATCATGACGGCAATCAGAATCCCCACAAAGGGCGAACCCATGACGTCGGGCAGGATTGTCAGAAGAAGCAGCCCCGCCGCAGAGAGAACATGCGCTATGACCATAGAAGCGCGATAGCCTATTTTATCCACGAATCCGACAGAAAGCAAGTCCACCAGAAGCTGTATGCCGAAATTAAAAGTTACCAGAAGGGTAATCTGGGAAAGTGGGATATGATAGGTCCGCTGGAACGTTAAAAAGAGCAGCGGAACGAAATTATTCACGATTGCCTGTACGATATAGCCGACGAAGCAGGCGGTAATAGTTTTACGGTATTGTGGATTCATCAGGGTAATAGCGTCCTTTCTGTCCTGCGCTATGGCAGGGTAATCATTTCCTGCACTATTCTACTTCTTACCTAAAGAAATTGCAATGGGGAATTTCTGTGGAATCTGCTCGATTTGACCGTAGTGCAATGCTTGAAAAAGAGAAGCTCTTTTAGTATAATGGGGTTGTGGCAGGGATGAGAGAAATGTTTTCAGCCTACATTTTGTAGAAGGGCGGTGGATGCCTTTGAAAGTAGATACAATAACGAAAGATTATGTGAAAGACGCAAGTATATTTGCTGACATTTTCAATTATTATATTTATGGCGGGCGGCAGGTCATACAGCCGGAGTTGCTTACAGAGCGTGATTCCACCAAGATTGCGCTGCCATATGGCGCTGATGGTGCAGTGGTTCCCGTTCAGAGGTTTCGTGATGTACAGAAACTGTATGCCGCAATGACGGATGGGAAAATGGAATATGTGCTTTATGGCGTGGAGTCACAGGCGAAGATTCATTGCGCTATGGCAGTGAAGAACAATTTGTATGATGCACTGGAGTATGCGGGGCAGGTTGAGGAAACGGCAAAGTCACACCGACAGGAATTGAAGCGGCGAAAAGAGCAGGATGGGTCAGAGTTTAGTGAAAATAAAAAGGCTCCAAGTTCAGATGAGTTTTTGGGCGGTTTCTGGAGAGGGGATAGGTTGATTCCATCTATTACCGTGACTATTTATTTTGGGTCGGATGAATGGGATGGACCATTGAGCCTGTTTGACATGATGGATGTGTCAGACCCAGATGTGCTTGCCTGCATGGATAATTACCATGTGCGGTTGATTGCCCCAGCTCAGATGACGGATGAAGAAATTATGAAGTTTCAGTCAAGCTTGCGGGAAGTCATGCTCTTCATCAAATATTCTAAAGACAAGGAAAATCTGGACAGAATACTGAAAGCGGATGAAAAGCGTTTCCGGGAAATGGAGCGCAGGGCAGCAGATGTGATTGAAGCGATTACAAATTCGGGTCTGAAATATGATGAGAGCGAGGAGGCGATTAATGTGTGTCAGGCGATTCAGGAAATGAGGAAGGAAGAACGTCAGATAGGGGAATTGAATAAAGCAAAGGAAGCGGCTGGAAAATTGTATGAAATGGGACTTGATACAGAGAAGATAGCTCAGGCAGTTGGCTATGCAGTGGAAACGGTAAAGGGATGGCTTGGGCTTGAATCGTAATGTATGGCTGTTTATTGGTATCCCTGAAATCAAGGCTTTTTAGGTTTGGAGGGGTTCACCGGGATGGTTGGTGGGCTTCTCTTTTTTGCGCTACAAAAGGTTAGGGTTTTACCAAAGTAGATAGAGGAAATAAATAATAAATCATATAATTGGAAAAAGGATAAAGGATTATGACACAGTATAAGGTTTTGATTATAGAAGATGATTTGAACGCAGCACAATCTATCAGCCATTTTTTAACTGCCTGGGGCTTTCAATGTGAATATTTGAAAGATTTTGGGCAGGTGACAGAGCAGTTTATCAGATTCAAGCCAGAGATTGTTTTATTAGATATAACGCTTCCACATTATAATGGTTATTATTGGTGTGAGGAAATAAGAAAGATTTCAAAAGTTCCGATTATCTTTATTTCTTCCATCAGCGACAATTTAAACATGATTTTAGCGATGAATATGGGCGGTGATGATTTTGTGGTAAAGCCCTTTGACCTTAATTTCCTGCTTGCAAAAATCAATTCCTTATTGCGGCGTACTTATGATTTTCAGGGCGCAATGAATGTAGTTGTCTGTGGTGATGTGATTTTGGATTTGGATAATGCAAAATTGCAATACAATGGGGAAGTATTGGAATTATCGCGTAATGATTTCATTATCTTAAAAGAGCTTATGAGCCACAGTGGAAAGAGCGTATCCCGTGATGAGCTTATGCAGGTATTGTGGAACGATAATACTTTTGTTGATGACAATACACTTACAGTTAACGTGACAAGGGTACGGAATAAATTGAACAAGATTGGTCTTGAAAATTTTATTGTTACCTGGAAAGGAATGGGTTATCAAGTTGGATAAAAAGCAGTTTCTTATGCAATATCTGAAAGATAGATATAAAGTAATGATTGTATTTAGCGGATTGATTCTATGTAATTTCTTTCTGTATTTCCTTTATGATGTCCGTA
>JAMPHJ010000112.1 GCA_023663465.1 Muribaculaceae bacterium
ACTTTAAAATCGAGGATACCGGGGCGTTCGCATTCTAAAAATGGGGAAACTCAAATGAGGAATATCTCTTGACAAAAATAAAGAACCGCTTATCATCACGAAAACCGGCGCTCCCCATCTAACGATGCTATCAAAAAAATTAAACATCTGCCACTCAAACCATTGACATCCGCCGCATACCAATTCTGCGCAGAAATATGCACTATCATCACGGCAAATGTAGCGAATACCCTTAAATAATCAAAATATACCGTTCTATCTGTCGATTTTGAAGATTCCATTCCATCCTTTCACCCATCTTATTTCTATAGGATAACGTTGGATTGCTACAGTGCCAGTATATCACAATCAAGCTGCAAAGTCTATTCTATTATCCTTTGAGTTTCCTTCTGCGTCTTTTCCCAAAAAAACATATACGCCTTTATAAAAACTGCGCCATATAAACGGGAATGCAGATCACATCCTGTTCTTTTCTATAATCTTTCGTGTAAACCAGATACCGTCGTAATATTCTATCAGAAAATTTTTCCGTAAATACATCCAACGATTTATGTGCCTTATAACCCGATGATTTCACTTCAACCGGACAGATCTTATTTTTCTCCGCCAGCAGGAAATCCACTACATAATTATGCCGGGAAACCTCATTCATCATCGTATGATAGTATAATTCCTTTCCATTCACCGCCAAAGTCTGCGCCACGACATTTTCATACAGATACCCTGGATTTCCCGGTAGTTTATCGTTTAACAGCTTCTCATAAATGATATTCTCTGTAAACTCCTTATCCCGGAACATCTGCGTCACAAAAAGTCCCGTATCGCCGAAAAACATCTTAAACTTCCCCGGATTAATATTGCCTGCAAGTCCTGCTGCCGGATCATTTGCATGATACGCCACTAGAACGGTCTTTGATTCTTTCATCTGCGCAATCAACTCCAGCGCCGTATCTGCACGCTCTCCATCAATAACGGAAGAAACCTGATATCTTGAGGCATTGCTGTTTAGCTGCGCCGGAACCGCACGAAACAAAAGCGATATTTTTCCGGTAGAATCAATCTTCATAAAATCTTCGTTGTACAGATTTAAGATATCCCGCTTTACTTCATCCACTTTCCTGAAATTATTGGTCTCTATATATTCACTGACGGCCTGCGGCATCCCTCCCACCAGCATATACAGGCGAAAATCGCGAAGCAGCTTTCTATGCACGGCATCTCCAAGCGGTCTTCCGGCATCAAAACAGTTTTTCAGCAGACCGTTCGTCGTCGTATCTCCCAGCGCCCACATAAACTCTTCATAATCCATCGGAAACATATTCATTTTTCGCTCTTCGCTGGGAATCAGGATATCTTTTACATTTTTTCTGATGGAAATCAGGGAGCCCGTCTCTATATAATCGTATCTGCGGTCTTTTACAAGCGCCTTAATTGCCTGTCTTGCCAAAGGACAAAGTTGCACTTCATCAAAAATAATGAGGGATTCTCTTTCATAAAGATCTGTTTTATACTGCAGCTGTAATTGCAGAAAAAAATAATCCAGATCGGACATATCATCAAACAAAGTCCTGACGCTTTTCGATGCTATCGAAAAATCAATCAATATATAAGTTTTATATTCTCTTTTTGCAAATGCCTCAACCACAGTTGATTTACCGATCCTTCTGGCTCCCTCCACCAAAAGCGCGGTTTTCCCTTCTGCTGTTTCCTTCCATTCCACCAGTTTATCGTAAATTTTTCTTCGGAACATCCACTTCTCCCAAAATCGCATTTTCCATTTTCTCATTTTAATGCAAAATCGCATTTTGTAAAGAAAAAATGAGTCCCCTACAGCAATCGCACCCTTCCTCATGCGCATTCAGCACCCCGATAGACTGCAAATAAGCATAGATAATCGTAGAACCCACAAATTTCATCCCCCGCTTTTTCAAATCCTTGGAAATCTTATCGGACAGCGGTGAAGTCGTCCGCAGCTCCCAGCTCTCGTCAATCGTCTTTCCGTCCGTAAATCCCCAGATGTAATTATCAAAAGAACCGTATTCTTTTTGAATCTGCATAAAGATACGGCTGTTCGTCACACTGGCTGCTATTTTCAACTTGTTGCGGATAATGCTTGAATCGGACTGTAGCTGCCGGCATTTTTCTTCATCATATTGGCTTACTTTTTCCACATCGAAATCATCAAAAGCCCGCCGGAAATTTTCCCGTTTATTTAAGATGCACTCCCAGGACAGCCCCGCCTGAAAGCCTTCCAGAATCAACAGTTCATAAAGCTCTTTGTCCGTATGCAAAGGAACGCCCCATTCCGTATCGTGATACTGGATATAAAGCGGATTTTTCATATTTACCCACGCACATCGGCGGGTTATCTTTTTCTCATTCATCTTTATCCCCTGTAAATTTAATCTCCTGCTGCCGCCAGGTTTCTATTGTCTTCCCGGTATCGCTTTACATCTACAAGCAGTTGGTCCCATGCGTTCTCATGCTCGACATAGTACAACGGACAAAGTTTTCCGCCGCAGTCATAGTGACGCAGGATATCCTCTTCTTCAAGATTGTATTCCTCTGTCAGCCATGCCAGCATATGTATTAGGGAATCATAGGTTTCCTGTGTAAATTTTCCATCTTCGTCCAAATAGCAGCATTCTATTGAGATAGAATCGTTATTCCTCGTCATAACCGCATATGCCTGTTCCTCCAACGGAATACACTGGATGATTTCCCCCTCGTAACCAATGATAAAATGCGCGCTTGCCGAACGTTCCCTTGTTTCGGCAAGACTTGCAAAATAACTGCGGTTCTGCGCGGCGGACGTGCCCGGATTTGCGGTATAGTGCACGAAAATGCTTTTTACGCCCTCAATTGCCGTCCCCGGTCTGGAATACTCGTTGATTTCCAGAAAATCCGTCATGATATCCGGCGCTTCTATCGCGGATACTTCCGCTTCATCGGAAACCGGAATGTTCGCTACAGGAAGCGCTTCCTGCCGCCTATCTTCCCGCAGACATTTTATGACAAATCCCACCAACAGGCATAAAAGCGTCAGACAAAGCAGCACCATCGAAAGGGCTAATGCGCGGTAGAGATAAGCGCGCCTTCTTCTTGCCAGTCTGCGCTCCCTGCTCTGAGCCGCCCTTGACTGGTAATCCCGCACTACCGTCCCAGCATATCGTTCCTGCGCCCTGTAGCTTGCTGCCCGATTCTGGCTGACGCCCTGCCGTCTACTTACTCTCTGACTCTGACTGACCATCTGCTGCCTTTGACTGACTTCCTGTCCCAGATTTCCTCTCTGGTTCTGACTGACCATCTGCTGCTGACCTGTTCTCTGTCTTTGGCTGACTTCTCGCCGTTTATTTGTTCTCTGACTCTGACTCGCTGACTGTCGTTGTCCCGTTCTCTGCCTTTGATTTGCTTTCTGCTTCTGCCCGGTCCCCGGTCTTTTCCCCGGCGGTTCAAGCTCCCATAGCGCGACTTCACCGCTGCGCCCCGGTTTTGCCTTTCTGTCGGAAAAATCAATCATCGAAAGCTCTTTTTCCCCTGCAGACGCTTTTTTCCTGACCTGCTTCTTTTGTACACTGCTTTGCACTTCTCCCCAACTCCCTGTGACAAACTTTTATCCTGGTGATTCAGCCCGGCTCGCTCTGCAAAGCTGAACTGTTACCTCTTCTGGCTTCTCTATTATCCTACATCTTAACAGTCTTAGCTCTAAGAAACCTCTAAAATATGCAAGCGCGCTTTCCTCACTAACACTCATTACATCATTTATTCTATATATTAGAGTCAAAAAGTAAAGAAAAAGTTGCACAAATATGAACATTTTATGAAGATTTTGTCTGCAGGTATTCCAGCGCCCTGTTATATAAATCGGTGAAATCCTCTTTTGTCGCAGAGCATGGGTACAGCGGTCCGAACAATTCTTCCATCTGCTCCCGCTCAAAGCTTATCTCTTTTGGGCTGATTTTTTCTGTATCCAGCGTATTTCCGGTTTCGTCAGAATCGGGGAAATATATTTTAATATCCGTCATCCGCATATTGCACTGCTGTAAATTTTCCACCGAGGCAAACAGCAGCACGGCATTCATAAACAACACGTCCTCGTCAACCTGCCCATAATCGCCCGCTTCTATACGATAATGAAGTGTCACAGGCGATACTTCTTCCGGTTTCGTATGCGTTTTTATTTCCAGACTTCCATAGTGCAATCCCGGCACAGGCAAAAGGGAATTTGCCATGACAGACAGCCGGGCGGTATCGCTCATAGATGCCGTCCTGTTTTCCCGCAGACTATCCAATTTTTCCTCTACGGACTCTTTACTCATATACAGTACCGTCGTAGAATCCGCAAGCTCTATCAACAACTGATTCATTTTCACGAGTCTATCCTGCACATCAGCGTCTGCGTCCGTGTAATCCGCAGGGATATACAGATAGCAATACTTTTCTTCCACTTCTTCCGGCAGATAAAGGCTGACGTCCGGCTCATAATGCACCGTCCCTTCCGCTATCGCTGCTTCCCCTATCGCCATTGAGGTAATCGACTCTTCCGGTAAATAGTAAGTTGTATCGTCTTCTTCCCTGTCAATTTCTGTATTATCCGCTCCAGTATTGCCATTCTCATTTTCCGAAGCATAATATTCATGCTGCGTCTCCGAAACGCTCTGCTCCGGCGTCCCGGTTACGGTAATATTTTCATTGGGCAGGTAATCTATATTATTTCCATTCTCTTCTCCAGATACATCTTGTGCATTATAATTACTGTCCTCTTCATACGGCAGCAATATCACTTCCGACTCTACATTTTCGGGCGCAGGAATCGGTTCAAAACCGCCGGAAGATTCTGATGCTGTTTCGCCTTTTTGTATCTCTTCTTCTGGAAGAAAATATTGCGTATCGTCGTCGTTGCTGTCTGTTCCCGGTACACCTTCGCTATTGCTGTCCGTTCCCGGTACGCCTTCATTATTGCTATCCGTCCCCGGCACGCCTTCACCATCCCCCGGAGTATAAAAATGTTCTTCCCCCGGCTCCGTTTCCTGTATCGCCCCATGCCTCTGATAAAGCATCAATTCCAGATTCGCTCCATATACCCCGATTAAAGTTACTTCTTTTTCATCGGCAAGTCGCACTGCTTCCCCATAAGGCACTTTACAGAAACGACCGATTTCCTGGTCAGAGTCTTTCTGATATATTATGACATCTGTGTCATTTTCTACCCGGTAATATGCATTGCCCAGAAATGCTTCCGGGAATGTCATCTGAAAACATTCTGTCGCTACGGCAAGGGATTCTTCCCCCTCGAAAAAGTGTGCGTCCTGCGGACCGTCTTTTGCCTGCGTAAAAGTAAAGGCAACCAGCACGCCCACCACCACGATAAGCGGAAGCAGTACAATCGCCAATTTATGCGGTTTTTCAGCAATTCTGCGGATTCTTTCCCTGACGCCTTTCGCCCCGCCGCTCATCGTCGTCGCCGCGCACATCATATCAGACGCTTTGGTCTTTCTCGTAATCAAAGCCAGCAATGTCTTTCCATAAGCAATCCGCTCCTCTTCCCCAAGGATACGGATGGACGCTTCGTCACAGGCAAGCTCACAGTCCTGCCTTGATAAAACCGCCGCAAGCCACACCAGCGGATGGAACCAGTAGACCACCAGCAAGATACAGCGAAGCGCCGACCAAAAGACGTCCCTATGCTTATAGTGGCAATATTCGTGCGCCAGGATATGCCTGATTTTTTCCTCGTCCCCCGCCACATCTTCGGGCAGGTAAACCGCCTGTTTTCCCGGCAGCCCGTACAGGCAGGGGGAATCTAACCCTTTTACGAGATAAATGGGCAGCTTGAAATCCTCTTTTTCATACCGCACCCGGCTCTTGCGCAGCTTACGCACAAACAAAAGATTCACAATCACCATCCAGCACCCGGCTGCTGCCATCCCCGCATACCAGATGGGTCTGAAAAAATCAATCCACGAAAATTCTCCCGGAAGGCTCCCCGCCAGAAAAACTGCGGTCGGTCCATCCGCATTCGTTTCCGTCAACATCGGAAGCGCGCCGATGGGAAAACGGAAATTCAACTGCATGGGTGTTTCTATCTGTTGCATATAATCCTGTGCCGCTCCTTCCACCCTATCGGCGGCATTCATAACGCTAAACTCTGTCTCTGGCAGCAGATTCGGCAGCAGCGTTGTAACCGCCGGCATTACAAGTCTGGCGGCAACAACCAGCCACAGCATATATTGTAACCCGGCGCTGATTTTTCCTTTGCAAAGCCGCCTGAGCAGGACAATGCAAAGAATCAATACGGAAGATGTGATAATGGCGTCTCTCATAATAAAATTCCCTCCTTCTACTTATCTTTCCTTCTTTGCTGTCTGTTCATCCGCACAGCTCTTCCCAGCTTTTTCCGCCTGCTCCAAAATCTCATAAAGCTCCGCGATATCTTCTTTGGTCAACGCCTTATCCGCTACCATGGCATTGACCATCATCCCGATGCTCCCCTTGTACACCTTATTCAGAAACCCTTTCGTCTCCCGGATAGAAACTTCATTTCTGGATATCACCGGGTAAAACTGCTTAGCGCGCCCATTTATCCGATACGCCACAGCGCCCTTTTTCGCCATCCTGTTTAACATCGTAATGATAATATGTTTATCCCATCCCGTTCCTTTCTGCAGCGCAGAAGTCAGCTCCGTTATCGTGGCTGCATTTCTTTCCCAGAGCACGTTCATAATCTTCCATTCACCGTCGGATAAATTTACATTTGTCATATTTTACGCCCTTTCTGTATGTACCTGTTTTCAGCAAGCTTATGTCTGCTGCCCCTGCAATCATAGCGTGAATGCTGGAGCGTCACATTTGGTATACTTTCGTATACCATGTTAGCATATAGGTATACATGTGTCAACCCTTGGTGCAAAAATAAATTGTTATAAAATATGGATATTAAAACTTCATTGAAATATAATATACACCTGCTAATGATAAAGAATTGATTGAAGAATTAATTGAGATATGCAGAAAAAATATTTCCTTATCCGACTTTGCAAAATGACTGGAAATACACAACAATCTATATTTTTACCTCAACAAATCCAATAACGTGTATTCGCCCTTTCGTATCTTTGAAATCTCATGATACCGCTTGATTGCTGCAACCAATTTATCTGAATCTCTAAAATAATTTTTTACAAAATCATATGCCTTGACTCCCGGCATATTAAGGTCTTCCTTACAGAAGTCACTTGGCTTTTTACCGGATTTTTTAAACTCCTTATACTTATCCTCTCTTAAAATAATCAGCATCTCAATCTCAGGAGCTGTGATTACATTAATGACATCAACCTTCCGTTCATAGGCTTTGCTAAGCTTAAATTTTTCTCTTCTTGAATCCAATATCCTAATAACAGTTATCTTATCCGCAAATCCTTTTCTCAAATATTTTTCCTCAAATCGCTTAGCGTTCCGGCATCGCAAGACTTCTTCCTCCAGCATTTCTTCTCTGGTAAAGATTAGCAGTCTATTATCCAGTAAAATATCTATAATAGCATTTTCCGATGCCCCTTCACAGATACACGCTTTATATCCAGTCAGTTCCATAGGCGCCCTCCAGACTTAAAGACCTGCGGCGATACTTTTCTTCAGCCGCATATATGCCTCATACATAGGAGTGGTTCCTTCCAGAAATCCGCTCTGATATGCATCACTCTTTTTGATATCGTTACGCTTTAAAATATTGGATAAATTCTCTGCAGTAATGCCGTTTCTATTTTTGGTAATATAAATGGAGTCATTCCGGTCATACTCATCCAAAAGCTCCGGGTAGTGTGTCGAAAAAAGCAGCATTCCCCCGTTTTTATTAAGCTTTTGATCCATAAAAAAGCGCATCAGGGTTGTAACAATTTCCTTATTGAAATGATTTTCAATTTCATCCACAACTAAATATCCGCCACTTCTTAATACTTCCTGTGCCAGCGTAAATATAATCATTCCTTTTATCGTACCCGAAGAAAGATAATTACCAAGTTCCGTAGAATCGCTGAGTGTAATTTCATCCTTATCCTTAAATTTCAAGCGTATCAGCTTTTTTGCATTCTTTTCCTCAAAATGCAGACTCTCAATCGTCGGGTCAAGATATTTGATTACCTCCAACGGTATTTCTTCTGAAAGAGGAAGCACATTAATATTCGTATATTTCAGCAAGTCTACGATTCTTATATGCTTTCCATTTTTCTTATTTACAGCAATCATGATACTTACATCATCTGGCAAAAAATCCTCCTGACCACTTCTTACCATAACTGGTTCACACCCTTCAAAGTCAAGCATAGCTTTGCGCGTAACCACTTCATCTATACTTTTTGTCCAGAATGACTCTGAAGAAATACTGTAAGTCACACCTTCCGATTTACTTTTTTTTGATGTAATCCATGTTTTCAGTCTGCATATCTGCTTATTTTCTTCCATATAAAAATAGATATTGAAAATAATTTCCCCTGCACTGCCTAAGATATCCTTGCTCTCAATATGATTAAGCGGTTCATTATTTATAAGTCCCAGTGCCAGCAGTATCGCTTTCAAAACGGATGTCTTACCGGATGCATTCACTCCGATAAATCCATTCGCCGGATTCAGATACACATTTGAAAACAACGGATAGAGCACAGCCTTATGCCCTTCTGCAATCCTCTGCTGCGCATAAAACGTCAAATCCAGCATTTCCTTAAACAATGGCAGACCCTTAGCGGTAATCCTCAAAAGTTTCATAGTATTCTCTCCAGATTTATAAACGCATTTGGCGTTGATATTTATAATATGAAGATAGTATAACACCCTACTATAAATTTATCAACATGATTTCTGTTTTTAATTTTCACAAAATATATCTGAATATCCACCCAGCCGCCAACTCCCTTCCCTACGCCCCAGCATTCCAAACCGCCGTATCCACAATCCAAATCGCTTCGCCAGATAAATTTTCGCCGCCATCTTCTTTCTCTGCGAGGGCATTATACATCGGAATCATGACTTCGCTGCCATCTGCAAAAGTATATCTGACCATCGCCTGATGCGCATAATCGCCTTCTACCCTGCCTTCTCCGCCTGTCAGATTCAGGATATGCGCCGCCGCGGTTTCCGGCTTTTCATATACTACGGAAAGTCTGCCGGAAAGTTGTCCGGCGCCTCCGCTTATCTTGTATTCATAACCATCTACATCTATTGTATATATAGTACCACCTTGTTCGAGAAAATCCTTTGTAGCAGAAATTTCCGTTTCCATCTGATAAGCAATCGCGTCCACAAATCCGTTTTCCACATAGTCCACAAAATAGTGCCCGCCATTAATCCAATAAGCTTCCTCAAATTCTTCTCCGGTCGTGATGCTGTCTAGAATCTGCATGGAGCTTTCCCTTATCCGGTATTCCTCCCCGACTTTCGTATAATACGCCTCTTCTTTCCAGATAGAGATATGCGGGTCGGACGTCCATGCATAGTAACAAATATTCACCTTTTCCTCATCCCAGAGAATCTCATACCGGTAGGAATCAGGCCAGGGACTGGAAAAGCCGTAAGTATATTCCCCGCCCGCTTTTTCCAACGCCATGTTTTCTTTATCTGTAAACGCCTTCTCTTCATCGGCATACAGGGCAACTATCGCCGCGCCGTCCCTATTGCAATTCGCTTCCGCATACTGTTCCACGAAGGCGGTTATCTTTTCCCGTTCTGCCGTATCCTCCTTCCCGGACTGTGCCGGATTCAAAAGCAGCCCTACCCCTACTGCAACAAGGACAACCGCTGCCGCTACCACTGCAAAAAGCGTTTTCTTTCGATAAGAAAGCACATTATAAATCCTATCTTTTACTTTGCCCTCCCCAAATGCCAAGGGGCTGCCCTGTAACCATGTCCGCTCAGAAGATAAGGCAAGCAGCGTCTCGGCATACTGCTTCTTACTGTACATCCCCAGCGTCCTGAGCACCGCCTCGTCACAAGACATTTCCATATCCCGCTCCAT
>JAMPHJ010000113.1 GCA_023663465.1 Muribaculaceae bacterium
TGGGTGGGCTTTAAGAGATTATTCTAAAACGAATCCTGAATGGGTAAAAGATTTTGTTAATAAATACAATGATAAAATGGATAGTTTAAGTATAAAAGAGGCAAGTAAGTATATCTAAACCCGGCAAACAACGCCGCTTCCCAAATTGCATAATTAAAAGCCCCCCCTAGAAAGGATTCCACCATGCCCACCATCTATTTCAGAACCGACGGAAATAAGGAAATTGCAACTGGACACCTTATGCGCTGTCTTTCCATTGCCAGAGCCTGTGCCGCGCTGCAGGCGGATGTTATCTTCCTTGTATCTGACCAGACAGGCCAGATACTTTTACAAGAGCGTTTCCTTGTCCCAGACGAATTTCCCATCCGCTGCCTAAACAGCGATTACCGGAAACCGGACTTGGAGCTGCCCGCACTGCTGGGCATTTTGCAAGGCGCTTCCCCGGAAACGTCACTTCTTTTTCTGGATTCCTATTTTGTGACCAAAACTTATCTGGAAGAGCTAAAAGCATATGCTCGGACTGCCTATCTGGACGATATGCTTGCCTTTGACTACCCTGTAGATATGATTATCAATTATGATATCACCGAAAGACCCGGCTGTTACCAGCAGGCCGCACATGCGCTTCTAGGAGCCGCTTATACGCCGCTTAGAAAACAGTTTAGTGAAGTCTCTTATGAGGTGCGCCCTAAGGTGCACCATGTTCTGCTTTCTACCGGCGGAACCGACGCTTTTTCTGTCGCGGGAACGCTTCTTGAGAAAATATATGATTCCTCTTCTGCGCGCGCAAATGACACGAGTGTCACAAATGATACAATCGAAACTTCCACTCTGCAAAGTTTCCACTATCATATTATCACCAGCCGGTTAAATGAGCATTTTACAGAACTGGAGCGTTTTGCCGCCCTGCACCCTAATGTCCATATCCACGAACAGGTACAGGATATGGCTTCCTTGATGTGCCAGTGTGATTTAGCCGTTTCCGCCGGGGGAACGACACTTTATGAACTATGCGCCGTAGGCGTGCCCGCCATCAGTTTTGCCACAGCGGATAACCAACTGCACGCCGTCCATACCTTTATGACACAGGCAGGACTTCCCTATGCGGGAGATATCCGCATATCCCCAGACCAGACAATAAGCGCCATTCTTCATTTCCTTTCAGAAAACGGCAGTTATTCCAGACGCAAAGAAAGCTCCCATACTATGAGAGCTTTCGTAGACGGCAAAGGTTCTTCCAGAATCGCAGCCGCATTACTTTCCTTGATTTCGTCTTAGCAAAATGGGTCTACGCCACAGGTAAATCCATCCGGCTATCGTCAATGCCGAGAAGATATCTGCGATTAGAAATCCTGCTACCGGACCAAACCTTAGATAAATCATGTGTTCCCTGCCATCGCCCGTTAACATGATTCGGATTCTCTGCTGATTTCCTTCTATGATTTCCAGTTTTTTCCCATTCTCGTCATACGCGCGGTATCCGGCATAATTTAAAACGGGCAGCTCTATATATTCGCCAGCCTGACTTGCAAGATACTTGGTCTGTACCTTCGTCCCTTCCTTACGGTATCCCAAGACCTGCACATTGTTTAAATCGGAAGCAATCACACTCGTCGTCAACTGTTCGTCCTCAATCCCACTTGGCCGCCACTCATGGGGATAAAAAATCCCGATATTCGCCGCCATCTTGCTGTCATGCCCTTTCGATGCCGTAGCGCCCACATCCTCATAGGGCATATGCGTATTATCCGTCGGAACCGACAGGATGGTCAGCAGATTCAGTCCGATAAACAGGGCAAACACAAGATTTTTATAAGGCTTTAAGATTTCCGATTCAGAAAGCCATATCGCCCCCACAAATAGAAAACAGGCACAGGCAGGACCTAAAAATCTCCACGGGAACTGCAGCATCGTCATAATGGAATTGAGAAACGCGCTTTCCCGCATTTTCATGCTTGGGAAATATCCCGTAATCATATACGTCAGAATACAGCCCAATACAAGCAGATAAAGCAGATAACAATCCCGCCTGTCCCAATTCTTCTTTTTATCACACACCAAATGCAAAACGCCGATACCCGCACAGCCCAACAAAGGCAGCCCCAGCGAAAAATACTGCTTATTATAAAGACTGATCGTCTGCGTCAGATTGGAAGGGTTGATAGACTGCTCGAAATAACCGCTCCACCGCAGAATATCCGTTCCCAGATTTTTCTGAAAATAATAATACAGGAAAGGAACCAGAAACCACAGATTCAGCAAAACCGTCACACCCGCAGCTTTCCCAATTTCCAGATACCGCTTTTCCTTCAGGATATCCCCCGCAAAAACGAGGGCGGATATCACACAGAAACCCATTACAAACATGACGCTTAAAATATGGCTCTGCAAAATGCCGCTGAATCCCAGCGTCAGATAATACCATTTCTCCCGGTTTCCCATAAGGACATGATACATTCCCGCTATCACAAGCGGCCAGAACGTCAGCGCCAGCGTTTCCCCCAGATCTCCTCTGGAAAAAATATTGGTGAACCGATACGGCATCAGCGTATATAAAACCACTGCAAGAATCACCGTCCGGCGGGATTTGGACATGGAACGAAACGCATAGTACGCGCATACTGCCGAACCGAGATTGGCTAAGAAAATAATCATCTTATAGGATAACCCGATAGAAACCCTGCATATCCGCAAAAAAGCCCCTATGTATAAAAACAGATACGGATACATCGCATTCAGATAGCCATTGCCCTTCAAACCATCCGGCATGATAATCACCGGTATCTGTCCATCTAAGATACCGTCTTTTATCCCCTCTATCCGCGCCAGGTGATAACACAAATCATCCCCGTTATACAGATAAGTGGAAAACATCGGCGACGTAGCAAGCAGCGCAACTCCCGCGATAATACAGGCGTCTACCAGCTTATCCTGCGCAAGCGGATTTTCCAGATGCCGCTGATACAGCAGATATCCCGCCAGTGCACACAGAAGAAACAGGGCAATCATAAAATAAGTATCCGTATAAAACAGTGTATCCGGCGTCAGGACAATTTCCTTCACCGTAAACGTGCCGTTTCCCCCGTAATTCATTTTAAACGCCAACTGCTTTACGTCCTTTGACAAGGTAAACTCTGTAGAAAACAGATTCTCATCCGGCGCCAGCGTCCACCCGGCAACTTTGCTGCCCTGTTCCCAAAGCTCCAGCACATTGCCTTCCCTATCCGTCTCGAATCTGAAATCCACCCGGTACTTTCCACGGTTCATGACAAGCTCCGGCGTACTCGCAATAATTCCCGACCTTGCCACCGATTCCCTGATTAAGAGACCGTAATCCGAATCCAGCGCGCCCACGGAATATTGCAACTGGGAGCCTTTATAGGCAAGCGGATTCGCGCCCTCGTTTCCAAGCCACATCAAAAACACGATGATTCCTACGCAGAGCAGATAAAGTATTTTCGTTCTATCCGTCGCTTTCATACGCCGCCGCCCACCTTCCTTCTCAGATTGCGATATGCCCAAAGCAGTTTATAATACACCAGAAACCATAACGTGGATTTCATCTGCATACCCACCAGCTTCTTTTCCTCTTCATGCACCCTTTCCTGATAATAGACATTATCCTGAAAATTCGGAAAACACGCTTTCATCTCATCCCCTAACTGTCTGACAAATCCATACTTTACAGGTCTGACTCCCTGCATGTAGGTAAAAAGCGTATTCACATAAAAAAGAATCGTGAAATTAAATTCCAGCTCCGCATAATACTTATCCAGATAATCATATTCCCGCGCTTCTTTCAGCATTATCCTGCCAGCTTCCATCCTATCCTCGCACCGCTTCTTGGAAATCGTATGGACAGTTGACGTATCGTGCTGATAATAATAATATAAAGGCTCCTCAATATATTCAAAACGCTTCGCGCGTAAAAACCAGGAATTTCCAAGCGCATTGTCTTCATAAAAAATGCCTTCCGGAAATCGACTCGGATGGTCAATGATAATTTCCCGGCGGTAGACTTTCACCACCAGACTACCACTGTCCAGTAAAAGGGACTTGTATTTCGCCTCGTCCAGAATGCCGGTCTGCTCCTTTTTGTTATTGTGTACGATCTGCCCGACTTTCATGCTGTGCTCTTTCGTCAGATGATAATCACAACCTACGATATCCGCTCCGGTTTCTTCCCCCTTACGGATTAATTTCTCATAAAAATCCGACGTGACCCAGTCGTCACTGTCAATAAACCCAATCCATTCCCCCTGCGCCAGACTCAGGCCGATGTTTTTGGCTCCGCCCTGCTTTCTGTTGACCTCCGAATGAATCGCGCGGAATTTTTCCGGGTAGTCTCTCTCATATGCCGATAAAATATTCATGGAAGAATCGGTAGAACAGTCGTCCACCGCGATAATCTCATAATCCTCCATCGTCTGATGTATTAAAGAATCCAGACAATACCGCAGCTTACCATCCGCCGCCATATTGTAAACCGGAACGATGATTGATAATTTCATGAAAATAACCATGCCCCCTATTTTTATTTCGCATAATACTCTGCAATCCTGGATACCGCCCTGATAACGCTTTCCACATCTTCATCCGTCATTGCATAATAAAGCGGCAGACTGATGATCTCTTCATACAGTTTTTCCGCATTCGGGCAAAGTCCCTTATGATACCCCATTTTCTCATAATACGGAAAATAATAAGTCGGAATATAATGCACGTTACAACTAATATTCTCCGCTTCTAACGCTTCAAAGAAACGCTTTCTGTCGATGCGAAGCTCCTCTGGCACAAGCCGCAGGATATAGAGATGCCTGACCGTATCCGACTCTGGAATTTCTTTTTGTATAAAAATCCCCCGAAGCTTGGAAAACGCCTCATCATAGTGCCTGACGATTTCTTTCCTTCTTGCGGCAAACCGTTCCAGCTTATCCAGCTGACTGATAATCAAAGCCGCCTGCATATCCGTCATCCGATAATTATAGCCCAGCGCAATCTGCTCATAATACCAGGGACCATCCGAGGGATGCTCTAGGAGCGCGCCATTTCTCGTAATCCCATGAGAACGGTATAATAAAAGCTTCTGATAATACTCTTCACTGTTGGTCAGCACCGCGCCGCCCTCGCCGCCTGTTACTGTTTTCACCGGATGAAAACTAAACGTCGTCATATCCGCCAGCGAACCGTTCGGCTGCCCCTTATATTTCGTCCCGATGACATGGGCACCGTCCTCTATCAATACCAGATTCTTTTCCCTACAGATATTAAGCAATGGCGCAAGCTCCACCGACTGTCCGGTAAAATCCACCGCGACGACGGCTTTACTCTTTTCGCTAATACATTGTTTCACACAATCTGGATTGATATTATAAGTATCCGGGCGGATATCTGCAAAGACCGGACGCGCCCCGCAATATAACGCGCAATTCGCCGACGCTGCAAAAGTAATCGGCGTCGTAATCACCTCGTCGCCTTTGCTCACGCCCGCCGCCAGACAGGCAATATGCAGCGCTGCCGTACCGTTGCTGCACACTACCGCATATTTCGCCCCCGTTATCTCACAAAGCTTCTGTTCCAGCTCGCCGATTTTCGGTCCACAGGTCAAGAAATCGCTCCGCAATACATCTACCACCGCTTGAATATCCGCTTCATCAATATACTGATGCCCATAATGAATTTTCTCTTTCCTGACAGGCGTCCCACCCTCTATTGCCGGTTTATCCATAAAAATCCTCCATTCTTAACTTCATAACCATGAGGAAGGACATGCATTCCTACATGTCCTTTTTCAGCAATTCTCTGATATCCTCTACCGACAGCCACTCTGTATTATTCCCGGAGCTGTAGGAAAATCCTTCTTCCACCTTTTTGCCGCTCAAATCGGGCTGCTGCTTATCGTTCCATGTCATCTGCGGATAGACGATAAAATGTTTCTCATATTCGTAAGTCGTCATAGAGTCTTCCGGCGTCACCATAATCTCATGCAGCTTTTCCCCCGGACGAATGCCAATTTCTTTCATTTTACAGCCCGGCAGCATTGCTTCCGCTAAATCCGTCACCTTAAAAGAAGGAATTTTACTGATAAACGTTTCCCCGCCTTTTGCCTCCGTCAATGCCTTAATCACCAGTTCCACACCCTGCGACAGACTAATCCAGAAGCGCGTCATCCTGAAATCGGTAATCGGCAGTTCCGTTTTGCCCTCCTCTATCAGGCTGCGGAACAACGGAATAATCGATCCCCGGCTTCCCGCCACATTGCCGTAACGAACGATGGAAAAATTCACGTCTTTATTTCCCACATAGGCATTCGCCGCCACGAAAAGTTTATCGGACACCAGCTTCGTACCGCCGTAGAGATTCACGGGATTGACCGCCTTATCCGTAGATAGCGCCACCACTTTACGAACCCCGCAATCCAGCGCTGCGTCAATGACATTCATCGCCCCGTGGATATTGGTCTTAATCGCCTCGTTCGGATTATACTCACAGACAGGCACCTGCTTTAACGCAGCCGCATGAATGATATAATCCACGCCTTCACAGGCTCTCTTTAACCGCTCCAAATCCCTGACATCCCCGATAAAGAAGCGGAGTTTGTCGCCATACTCCTGAAATTCATTTGCCATCAGCCACTGTTTAAACTCGTCCCTGGAATAAATGATAATCTTCTTGGGCTCATAATGCGTCAACACATATTTCGTAAAGCTTTTTCCGAAAGAGCCTGTACCCCCGGTAATCAGAATCGTTTTATCTTTTAACATAGGTTTCCTCCATCATTCATAACGACAGCATATCTACAAATCATGCCCTTATTATCATTGCCATATCGTTTTTTAGTATAGCATAGCTTATTTTTGTTGGCAATATTTGTCTCAATAAGTATTATCCATTTCCCGGCAAAATAACAATCGACGTAAACTCACCGTTCTGATAGAAATACTGTAAGTAGCCGTCATATTTCTGGGCGGCGGCGCTGACGTTCTGCACGCCGAAACCATGCCGTATCTTATCTGCTTTTCCCGTCAACAGCCGGTTCTCTTCGGAATCAATTTTACCGACATAATTATTCACGACTTTAATAACTGAGAAATGATTTTCATTCTGTGTAAAAAGATACAGCCTGATGAAACCTTCCCGGCATTTTCCCGCCGCTTCCATCGCATTGTCCAGCAAATTCCCCAGAATCGTAATCAAATCAGCGTCCGACACCTGGTCGATGGAAAATGTCGGCTCTACGACAATTTTAAACTGAATCTTCTGTTTTTCGGCATCCTTCTTCTTTTCATTCAGAATTGCATTCAATAAAGAATTAGGGCAAAACATGACTGCTTCCGTATCGGTAACTTTAATCTGCAGTTCAGACAATATACCCAAAACCGCCTCATCATGATGCTCCGCCGCCATCTCTCCAATTGTCTTCATATAGTGGCGCACATCATGCAGGAAGGCGGCATGTTCCTGATTCACCCGCTCTATCTGCGCATAATGTTTCTCTTCCATTTCCAGCCGCGTAATCATTAATTCCTGCTGCCGCAGCCGCCAGATAGAACCGGCATAGCGGTCGAATACATAAAAAATCACTACATTTCCTATCAATGCCAGAATGCAGCTTACTAACAACAATACCTGCGGATATTTTAAAGCGGAAAAGTCAATATTAAACCGCGTTATGGCAACCATAATACCTATGAGTGAAATTGGCATGATGGAATAAGATAAGGTAATTTCCAAACCTACCCTGCGCTCTCCAGAACGCTCCATAACCCTTTTTACTATACTGAACAGAACAAGCTCCAGCAACTTAACGCTCAATGCCGTCATACCGACTTTTGCCTGACTAAATTCTATTTCCGTAGGCGAAAAATCTGTCTGTAACGATAATAATATTGTAAACAAAAACTCACTGCCCAGGATAATAATCATCGAAGTTATGTAATAAAAGAATTTCTTGAACAGTTTTCCCTGAAAAAAAATGACAATAATAGACAGATAGATAACAAACGTAGAAATCATATTCACGGTTACATTATCCAAAGAATTAATCATATATACGCAAAGCGCCGTTATGCATATCATTCCTGCTTCAGTATATTTCTTTTCCAACAGTGGTCTCAGCCTGAAAAAAGTACGAAAGAAATCAATAATAAGATAAGCATCCAGAATACATATGGAAATCTGCACCAGTTCAAACAAAAAATCCATACCCGCTCCCTCAATACTTCGCCGCTACAAAACGCGCAAACGCCTGTTTAAACTCTTTTGCCCTGGCTCTTGAATAGGTAAGGTTTTCCCCATTCGTCAGGGATATTCCATGCAAATCCAAGGAAGTGATATATGCCATATTGACAATATAACTGTCATGCGCCCTCACAAAACCGCATCCCTCATGATAAATAGCATGAATTTCATCCAGCTTCATACCGATTCTCAAGTTTTCCCCCGGATAAGTTTCCGCCAGCCTGCCTGTAATATGCGCTTCGCAAAAGCCCCTCTGCTTGGAAATATAAATAACGGATTCCGCATATACCTTTATCAGCTCCCGGGATTTCGTCTGGCAGATAATAAAGGGTTCCCGTTTCCTGTCTTTCATTTCATTGATGATTTCCGCCATCTCGCTTAATATTTCTTCTTCCGAACACTCTTTTAATAAATAGCGGAAAGGATTTGCTTTAAAGGATAAGGGAACTGGTTTTCTGACGCCGGAACAGAAGACGAGTAGAAAATTGTGGTCCTTTTTGCGCAGCTTCATTGCAGCTTCATAACCATCCATCTCCGGCATCTGCATATCCATTATCACCAGATCAAAATTAAGACCAGCGTTCAGACAAATCTGTTCTCCGGAAGCAAACTCAAAAAAAGTCAGGCTGTTTACATCTACAAGATTTGTTGCAACAATTATCTTTTTTATATACTTCACATACTCTGTATCGTCTTCACAAATTGCTATCTTATACATATCCCTTTCCCTTAGTACACTACCTGCTGCCGCCATGCAGTCTTTCCCTTTTCCGTGATTTTATTATACAATTTTTGATGTATTTTTCAAGGTTTTCAAAAAACATTCGATAACTGCTTCATAAGTAACATTTACTTCTTTCCATACGATACCTCTTCTGCCACCATACCCACTCCCGGTCTTTCTCAAATAACAACATGAAAGTCTTAAAATCATTATTCCGTGCATATTCACGCCACTTATCCTGCGCTTCGTAATCGCTTTCAATCTGTAAAAGCACTTTGTCCATCTCGGTAAACTCCGTACCATAGCGTTCATTGATTTTATCAATAATAACAGTAAGCGGGTTCTTTTTTCTGTCCTTTCGTCCCGCTTCACCGGTAATCGGTTTAAAGCCCTCTTCCGTCCCCTCTAAATCAATGCTTCCTTCAAAATCTTTCTCCAAACGATAATATTCTAGTAAAACTTTATCATCCATATTGACGCGTTCCATACTTCCTTTGGGCAGCTGCATCAATAAAAATTTCGCATATATACTGAATTTATGGATATCCTTATCAAACAGCCGGCATACCTGTGTAATAAAAGCATAAATGCGGTTGAAACGGGCAAGCGTTGATTTAAACATGTCCTGCCGTTCTTCACTTAATGCCTGAAAGCGGTCAAGAGCCGGCTTGATTTTTGCCTGTAATTTCCCAATATCGCCACTTGTCTGCTGTTTCTTTGAATAGAAAATGTCTGCAAACTGCATAATCTCATTTTCCTGATATACATGATACTCGTCCAGTGTATTTTTCAGGTCATAAATTACATTCGGATTTGTCTCTTCTTCCAGTGTGGTTTCTTCATAATACGGTTCAAAAGATTTTCTGATATCTTCTGCCGAATTTACAAAATCAAGAATGAACGTATCCTGTTTACCCCTGTAAGTGCGGTTGAGGCGTGAAAGTGTCTGAACAGCTTTTACACCTGATAATTTCTTATCCACAAACATCGTATGCAATAATGGTT
>JAMPHJ010000114.1 GCA_023663465.1 Muribaculaceae bacterium
AAAGCAATAAAGTGTAGATGGGATGCTGTCATGCGTTTACCGTGATTTCCGTCCCCTTCCGGCTTGCAAAATCAATACGATATGCTAAAATAGAAAATAACGCCATTATGCGGTTTTTGCGGTATTTCAGAATCCGTAACGGCGCAATATGGAAATGCGAGGAAAAGTCTGTGTTCGTTGAATGGAAACATGTGGTACAAAAAGATACGGTTCGTAAAATGTTCTGCTGTATTCTGGCAATTTTGTCGGTGGCGGCAATCGGCATCAATATGGAAAATCTGGAACAGGCGGACGCAGGAGGAACTGTCTTTGCAGTCTTATCCTCTTTTCAAGGGTGGGGGATAGGGCAGTTTCTGTTTGTAATCTGTCTTGCCTGTATTTATAATTATTTTTATAAAAAGATTGCACTGGAGAAAGGCATCGCGCTCATGTCCCTGCTTTTTTCGTTGTTTATGCTGATGGGACTGTGTTACGAGGACGCAGTGGGAATTGTGCTCATCATCCAGAGTCCTGCGCAGATAATTAAGGCGTCTATTGTGGTGCTGGGATACAGCGTCATGTTCTATGCTGCTATCTATTTCCTGCAGATATGGCTGCAGAAGGCGGCGGATGCCAAAACGGAAGAATGGACGAATGAGAAAACGAAAGAAAAGGCAGAAGATGGGAGCAGGCACAAAGATCACAAGAATTTAAAAACAGGCGTTATTCTATTCTTATGCTGGCTGCCTTATCTGATTGTTTTTTATCCCGGAACGACTACCTATGATGCGGGGACGATGCTGGAACAATATTTCGGATATGCGCCGCTGACGAATCATCATCCCTATTTTCAGATTTTATTTATCGGATTGTTCGTGCAAGTGGGACATGCCTTAGGGTCTGCAGCAGTGGGGATGTTTGTGTATATTCTACTGCAGGTAGGCGCGTTTATCGCGGTCTTAGTCTATATGACGGATTTGCTTAGACGTATCGGCGTCGGGAGTAAAGTGATTAAGATTCTGATAGGAATCTATGCGTTTTGTCCGATTTTCCCAATTTATGCGATTTCCGTGGGAAAAAATATTAATTTTTCGATAGTCATTTTACTATTGACCATCTTTATGTTTGAGACGGCGGAATCGGAAAGCGATTTTGTCCATAGCCGGGCGAAAATGATTCTGTTACCGGTTCTGCTTATCCTGCTATGTCTGTTTCGGAATGAAGGACTGGCTTTTGTTATCGGCTGTTTTCCCTGTTTTATGATAATGGCGAAGAAGTACCGGAAAGTTTTTCTCGGTATTTTTACAGGCGTGTTATTGTTTGCATTGTTCTGGTTTAAATGGCTGCTTCCGTTTGCCGGCGTGGCAAGCGGCAGCATAGCGGAAGGGTTGTCCATTCCTTTTATGCAGACGGCGAGATGCGTCTATTATTACGGAACGGAAATGCCGGAGGAAGAAAGAAAGGCGATTGACGATATTTTGCAGTTTGACACGCTGGCAGAGCGTTATCTGCCGGAAACTTCTGATAACGTGAAAAGAAGATATAATAACGAGGCGACCAAAGAGCAGCTTCAGGCTTATTTAAAAGTTTATTTTCATCAGTTTCTAGAGCATCCGATTACTTATGTGGATGCAGTGTTGAATAAAAGTTATGGGTATTTTTATCCAGACGATAAGGGAAGAGTGAAGTTGTATTATGTTAACTATGCTGACGTCCCAACGCTGAATGAGGATGGATTTGATTTGAAATCTGTGTTTCGGGAAACGGTGGATGAGTTGGGAAATATTCTGTCTGTATTCCGGGATATTCCGCTGATTGGCTATATGACTTCCATTGGATTTTACTTTTGGTGCGCGTTTTTGTCCCTGTTTTTTATCATTAGGTATAGGAAAAAGCTGCTTGTGATTTTTATGCCGGCGGCGGTGACGCTGTTTGTATGCGTGATATCGCCGGTAAACGCCTATTTCAGATACGGCCTGCCGGTTGTATTTTCCGTCCCATTTTTTGTGGCAATAGTCATTTATGCGATGAAGTCTGGGGAAAAAGATGCGCGCTGTTCCATACGGAGTACAGCGCGGCATATCTTGTGAAAATGAGGGAATGAAACTACAGTTTTCCCGCATTATATTTTGCAATAATTGCCTGGATACGCTCCACAGGATTGAGTAAATCGCTGATGGAAGAATCATGGTTCAGCGTATCGATGATATAAGCGATGTATTTGCTCAAATCGCAGTCTATGTACCATTCCCGCTGTAATAGTTCCGGCGTCTGGTAAATCAGGTTTGTGGTCAGGACTCTGTCGATAATGCCTTTTTCATATGCCTGGTCGAAACGTTCTAAGCCCGCGGTGAAAAGACCGAAAGTGGAGCATATGAAAATACGGTTTGCGTGCCGTCTCTTGAGGGCGGCGGCAACTTCTATTGCGCTATTGCCGGAAGAAATCATATCATCGATGATAATGATGTCTTTGCCTTTAACGCTGCTTCCCAGAAATTCATGGGCAACGACCGGGTTGTGCCCGTTTACGAGGCGGGTGTAGTCTTTGCGTTTATAGAACATGCCCATATCCAGACCGAGGACATTGGCAAAATAGATGGCGCGGCTGGTGCCGCCTTCGTCGGGACTGACGACCATCATATGCTCTGCGTCAATCTGCAGCCCTTTTACATGGGCAAGCAGTCCTTTGATAAACTGATAAGTGGGCTGTACGGTTTCAAAGCCGTGCAGCGGAATAGCGTTTTGTACGCGGGGGTCATGCGCGTCGAAAGTAATGATGTTATCCACGCCCATATTGACAAGCTCCCGTAATGCAAGCGCGCAGTCGAGGGATTCTCTCGTGGCTCTCTTAGACTGTCTGCTCTCGTATAAGAAAGGCATGATGACCGTGATACGTCTTGCCTTGCCGCCGACAGCCGCAATGATACGTTTCAGATTCTGATAGTGGTCGTCGGGGGACATATGGTTTTCGTGTCCGCATAAGGAGTAAGTAAGACTGTAGTTGGTAATATCTACAAGAAGGTATAAGTCTGTACCGCGGACAGATTCCAGAATGACGCCTTTCGCTTCGCCGGAACCGAACCGGGGAACCTGGGCTCCCAGAAGATAGGAATTACGCTGATAACCGGTAAATGCAAGACTGCCTTTGTGCTCGCTTTCCCGTTCTGCTCTCCATTTCACGAGGTAATAATCTACTTTTTCACCCAGTGTTTTACAGCCTTCAAGCGGAATGATGCCGAGGGAACCGACAGGAATCGTTTCCAGATTTCTTTTTTCTTCTCGCTTTGCCATGCAAAACTCCTCACTTTCTGTTCAGTAAACGTTTTTTGTACATTCTGATATCGGAACCAGTCAATTTGCAGAGTTCATAATGACTGGTAATCCGGGAAAAAATACGGTCTGAATAACGGTTGCGTAATTCTTCCAGGGACAGATTTGTGGATATTATGGTCGCTCTTTTGCCCATGTGACGTTCATTCAGCAGGGAAAAAAGCTGGGAAGCCACAAATTGGTTTGTCAGTTCTGTGCCAAGGTCGTCTATGATGAGCAAATCGCATTGATATAAATCGTTGTAACGCTCCCGCTGTTCTTCCCTGTTTTTGTAGTCAAAAGAATATTTAGACAACAAGTCAAAAAGGGCGGACGCGCTGAAGTAGATAACGGAATGCCCGCTTTCAATCAATTCCTTGGCAACACAGTTGGACAAAAATGATTTCCCCGTACCCACTGTACCATAAAAAAATAGATTATGGTAGTCGGAATTAAAATTTTTGATAAAATTCTGGCAGGTTATTACGGCATTTTTGAAATGAGACAGGTGGGAACCCTCGTAATACTCATAAGAAAGCGTCTGAAAGTTTTCGCTCTGGAGCATTTCCCGGATATTAGATTGTTCATAAAGCAGCGTAATCACCGCCTGTTTGAAGCAGTGACATTTCTGCCCGTCGATATAGCCGGTGTCTTTACAATCCGGACAGGTATAGGAAGGCTGCAGATAATTAGCCGGAAGATTGGCATCCAGCAGAAGGCGCTCTTTTTTATCAGAAATATCCGCTAGCGTTTCTTTGAGTTCTTCGAGGGCATGGGCGTCGCCTTCCAGATATTTTTTGCCCTGCGTTACCGAGATGGTGGCGATGGAATCTTCCAAATCGCGGTATCCGGGAACGTGGTCATATACATAAGAAATTTTCTGCTCCAGCGTATGGCGGTTATGCAGTTGTTTTTTTTCATACTCGCGGAGTAAAATATCATATTGCGTATTCGTTAACGGCACGGCGATGCTCCCTTAAAATTAATTGCTTAACAGTTCTTTTTCCAAAGCGTCAAAGTCGTATTGGTTTTGTATAAATTGATTGAATTTATTGTTCCCATTATAATTGGCAGCGGATTTGGCAATTCTGCCCTGCCTGAATTTTTCTTCTACCGCCGGGATGTCGCTCTTATGATGGACGCCGGCTTTGAACCAACTGTTCAAAATACTGTCGGCGTATTCAAAACGGTGTTTGTCCGTAGCAAGGACGGTTTTCTCGCAGGCAGCGGAAATGACGTCGCATCCGAAGGCAAATTCTTTCGTCCAACGGGTAATGTAAGTGACTTCCGCCTGGGTGGGCAGGCTGGATTTACCCAGCGCCTTCATGATGTCATAGACGGTTTTGTCATATTTATGTACATAACGCGCAGCCTGTCTGGGGGTGGAAATGCCTTCCTGCGCCCAGTTGACAGCGACTTTTTCAATATATCTTAAATCCTTTTTACCGTGGTCTACACAGTACTGAATCAGATAATCGATTAAATCTTCAGAAAAACCGAGCTTGTCCGAAATAAAAAGAATGGACTTCATATCGGAGGCGCTCAAAGTTTTCTTTAAATATTGTTCCGTGATAAACAGCACACGGGAAGCAGCTTCATCACTCTTGAAGGCTCTAAGCTGCTCCGTCGTGTAAGCGGGCTTCTCATAAGGGTTCTCTGCGGGAAGGGGTCTATCCGCAGCTTCTGTTGTAGTAGAGAGCGGCACAATATAGGCCTGGGAATCCGTACCCGTAACAGCCGGAGAATCCACAGGAGCGCTTAAATCCTGCAGATGGATTCCGGTCAGGGTTTTCGATTCGTCATACTCTAAGGTAAGCAGCTTCTTTTTTTCCCAGTATTTCAATGCCCGCAGCACGTCCTTTTCCGTATAGTTGAAAATATCCGCGATTTTGGACACACTGGTAGAAAGTCGGGCACTCATGGTACGAATCAGATAAAGATAGATCTTGAGCTGCGCGTCGTTTGCCGCCTGCATGTATTCGTCGATAAAACGGTTGGAAATCACCGTTGCATCGTTATAGTTGTCCTGATAAATTGTTAAGTGCCCCATTTTGATAACCCCATTTATTTTGGTTGTATTATTTTTGCAACTAAGTAAGTTGAATTATAACATGGCAGATTTTAAAAAGATATAGACAATTTGCCAGAAAGTAAAACGAACACTCGTTCAAGGTCTCTGTGGAAAATGTGGATAACAATAATGACTTGCGGAGTTTATCAGAAAAAATATCCACAGAAAAAAATTTGAAAAGAAAAAATTTTTCTGTGGATATTGTGGATAATTATTTTTGAAGTAAATTTTCGCCGACTTTTACGACATCTCCGGCTCCCATAGTTATCAACAAGTCATCTTTTGTGCAATTTTCTAAAATGAATTTTTCGATTTCTTCAAAGGACGGAAAGTATTCGCATTCCGTTCCGAGCCTTCTGATTTCATCCTGCAGCGTCCGGGAACTGATGCCCAGCGTATCTTTTTCGCGGGCGGCATAGATATCCGCCAGAATGATGTGGTCTGCCAGTGTCAGAGCCTTAGCGAAGTCTGAAAGAAACGCCTTGGTTCTTGAATAGGTGTGGGGCTGAAAGACACACCAGAGTGTTTTATGGGGATAATTTTGCGCAGCTTGCAAAGTTGCAGTAATTTCTGTGGGATGATGCGCATAATCATCTATTATGGAGATACCGTTGATATTTCCTTTGTATTCAAAACGTCTTTCTGCTCCGCGAAAATCCGACAACGCCTTTTGCATGATATTGGTATCGATGCCAAGCAGCGTGGCGGTGGCAATGGCAGCGGCAGCATTGTATACATTGTATAATCCCGGAACTTTCAGACTGTAAGTATTCTGCTGATTACTGCCTGTTTCTACCAGGGTAAAAGTGGGGTTTCCCCATTCATCATAAGTAACTTGATTAGGATAATAATCACATGCGTCCGAAGACCCGTAAGTGATGACCCGGCAGTCTAAGGAGTCCGTAATTTCCGCTACATTGGGGATATCGCCATTTATGATAAGCGTCCCGTCCGGCGGAAGAAGTCTGGCAAATTCCCGGAAAGAATTGCGGATATCGGCAAGGTCTTTGAAAAAATCCAGATGGTCTTCTTCTATATTAAGGATGATGCCGATTTTCGGGAAAAAGCTTAAAAAGCTGTTCGTGTATTCGCAGGCCTCGGTCACGAAATAGCCGGATTTACCGACGCGGATATTGCTGTCGATTGTCGGAAAGATGCCGCCGATGGACAGGGTCGGGTCGGTATCCGCCTCTAAAAGAATCTGGGACAGCATGGAGGTCGTGGTAGTCTTGCCGTGGGTGCCGCTGACGGCAATGGGAGTTTTATAGTTTTTCATCATTTGTCCAAGCAGCTGCGCCCTTGTGAGAAAAGGAACGCCAAGCTCTTTCCCGGCGACAAATTCAGGATTATCGCTTTTGATGGCGCTCGTATAAACAATTAAATCGGGGCGTACGGACAGGTTTTCTTTTTTCTGCCCATAATAGACAGACGCCCCCTGCGCTTCCAGGGTCTGGGTAAGCGGGGAAGACTGTCTGTCGGAGCCGGATACCTTGAAACCTTCCGAGAGCAGTATTTCCGCCAGCCCGCTCATGCTGATGCCGCCGATTCCGATGAAAAATACATGAATCGGATTCTGAAAATCAATTTGATACATAATAACAACTTCCTATCTATATATTCATGATATAATATGGATGATATATTATATATGTATTATACGCATTTGCCGCAAAAAAACCAACATTAATTTGTAGAAATCGCAGGAAGGGTTCAGATTGGGAGAAGGGGCGGGGCTGTTTTATTACATTTTTACAAAGATAATGCACAAATTTTCATGGGGTGAGAATAGAAAAACATACAAAATGAATAAAAAAAACTATGATAATTTATAAAAATTGTAATATATGAATAAGATAACTGCGATAAAAAGTGAATTATTTTGTAAATAATATTCACTTTCTATTTGAATTGTGGTATACTTATAGAACACAATAAGTTTTTATTATTTTATTTTCATAATATATTAACAGAAATATGAGGTGAGCATATGGTTAAGAAAGAAATGATTGCCATGCTGCTGGCAGGAGGGCAGGGAAGCAGACTGGGCGTATTGACTTCTAAGATGGCCAAGCCTGCGGTAGCGTTTGGCAGTAAGTACCGGATTATTGATTTTCCGTTGAGTAATTGTATTAATTCGGGCGTCGATACGGTCGGCGTTCTGACGCAGTATCAGCCGCTTCGCCTGAACACGCACATCGGGATTGGCATTCCGTGGGACCTTGATAGAAACATCGGTGGCGTAACGGTGCTTCCGCCTTACGAGAAGAGCGTGCACAGCGAATGGTATACCGGTACAGCGAATGCAATTTATCAGAATATCGCATATATGGAAAGCTTTAATCCGGAGTACATACTGATTCTTTCGGGCGACCATATCTATAAAATGGATTACGAGGTTATGCTGGACTTCCACAAACAGAACGGGGCGGAAGTCACGATCGCAGTTATGCCGGTGCCGATGGAAGAGGCGAAACGCTTTGGAATCATGATTACGGACGAGAATCGTAAGATTGTTGATTTTGAAGAGAAACCGGAGAATCCGAGAAGCAACCTTGCCTCTATGGGTATTTATATTTTTAACTGGAAGACGTTAAAAGAAGCGCTGCTTGCGAATGCGGAGCAGCCGGGACTGGATTTTGGCAAGCATGTGATTCCGTACTGCCATAAGAAGGGAGCGCCGCTTTACGCTTATGAATTTAGCGGATACTGGAAAGACGTAGGAACGCTGCATTCTTACTGGGAAGCGAATATGGAGTTAATCGATATCGTACCGGAATTTAATTTGTATGAAGAATATTGGAATATTTATACGAAATGCGAAATCCTGCCGCCGCAGTATCTGGCGCCGGACAGTGTGGTAGAGAGAAGTATCGTAGGGGAAGGCACGGAAATTTACGGACAGGTTTATAATTCCGTCATCGGCTGCGGCGTCGTTATCGGAGCGGGCACCGTGGTCAGGGATTCCATCGTCATGAACGCTACGCAAATCTATAGTAATTGTGAGATTAATAAAGCGATTATCGCAGAGAATGTAACGATTAACGATAATGTGAAGCTGGGTGTCGGGGAAGAAGCCCCCAATGAGACCAACCCTAACATTTATAACTGCGGGCTTGTGACAATCGGCGAGAACAGCATTATCCCGAAGGATGTTTCCGTCGGCAAGAACACCGTCGTATTTGGCGAAACTTCCCACGAAGACTATGATAACGGCTATCTTGCAAGCGGTAGAACTTTAATTAAGGCAGGTGAGGAACAGTGAGAGCGATAGGAATTATTTTGGCGGGTGGCAATAATCATAGGATGAAAGTACTGACGCAGAAACGGGCTGTCTGCGCAATGCCGATAGCGGGAAGCTACCGGGGAATTGATTTTGCACTTAGCAACATGACCAATTCCCATATTAATAAGGTAGCAGTATTTACCCAGTACAATGCGGGAAGCCTGAATGAGCATTTAAGCTCTTCCAAATGGTGGGATTTCGGACGTAAGCAGGGTGGTCTCTATGTTTTTACCCCTGCGGTAACAGCAGAAAGCAATGCCTGGTATCGCGGAACGGCGGACGCCATTGCCCAGAACCTTGCGTTTTTAAAAAATAGCCATGAACCGTATGTCGTGATTTCTTCCGGCGACTGCGTTTATAAGATGGATTATAATAAGGTTCTGGAATACCATATTGAGAAAAAAGCCGATATTACGGTGGTATGCAAGGATATGGGACCCGACGTAAACGTAGAGCGTTACGGTACGGTGAAGATGAATGAAGAGAGCCGTATCGAAGAGTTTGAAGAGAAGCCTGTCGTTGCCAAATCCAATACGATATCCTGCGGCGTTTATGTGGTAAGAAGGCGCCAGCTGATTGAAATGATTGAAAAGTGCGCCGAAGACGATAGGTATGACTTTGTAAAGGATATTTTAATCCGTTACAAGGATATGAAAAGGATATTTGGTTATAAGATTAAGGAGTACTGGAGTAATATCGCGACAGTAGACGATTATTTCAGGACGAATATGGATTTCTTGAAACCGGATATCAGGAATTATTTCTTCAAACAGTATCCCGATGTATATTCCAAAGTGGACGACAATCCGCCGGCGAAATACAATGTGGGGGCGAAAATCCGCAACAGTCTGATTTCCAGCGGTTGCATTGTAAATGGCACTGTAGAAGATTCCGTTATCTTTAAGAAGACTTTCATTGGCAACAATTGCTATATTAAAAACTCAATTATTTTAAATGATGTATATATTGGGGATAATACACATATAGAGAATTGCATTGTCGAAAGCAGGGGAACGATTCGTGCCAATTCATACTACAAAGGAGAAAATAATATCGAGATTGTTGTAGAACATAATGACAGATACGTTATTTAGTGGTATGATGAAATGAAATAATAAATCTTTTTGGATTTATTAGATAAAAAAGCTATTGATTACAAGCTGCGTGGCTTGATGAGTATGACTTGTGTGGAAAAGCTTGTGACACCCGACAGAGAGCTGTTCGGTATCATATGATAAGGAGGCTGAGCTTCATGAGAATTACTGATGTCCGCG
>JAMPHJ010000115.1 GCA_023663465.1 Muribaculaceae bacterium
TAGAGTTGCTAACGCTTTTAGCAGTCCACTTTGCGGTAGGACTCACCACTAATAATATAATATCATATGTAGGAATTTAGTCAATAAATTTAAAACAGTTGACAAAGAAAAAATGTTTTGCTAGAATAACCAATACAAAAAGTGTAATACTTTTGTAATACTTTTGAAACCAATTAGTAAACGGAGGTAAATATTCATGTTGAAGGGCAGAGGCATATTTCTTATGATATCCGGGCTTTTCCTGAGTCTGGGTATGCTTTATGGAATGAGTATAGATGCTGATGCGTCTAGCACAAAGGAATATTTGGATTCTTTGAATGTGGGGATTTCCAGTATTATCGAGACGGGTTCTTCCGATAATGAGGAAGCGATACGGGAGTTGTCGGAGATAGCGGAGGAAGCCGCAAGGTCGAAGTCGGACTTAGTCATGGCGGATGTGAAACAAGCGTTGAACGTGCGCGCGGAAGCAACGGAGGAATCTGATAAAGTCGGGCTTCTCTATAAGGACTGCGGCGGCAGGATATTGGAAAGAAAAGACGGATGGACGAAATTGCAGTCCGGGGATTTAGTCGGATGGGCAAGCGACGAATATCTGTTGTTTGATGAAGATGCAAAAGAGATGGCGAGCGAAGTTGGCAATATGATTGTGACGATTGAAACAGAAACGCTCCGGGTGCGTCAGGCGCCCGATACGGACTCAGAAATTTTGGGATTGTTGTCGCAGGATGATGAGCTGGAAGTCATTGAAGTGATTAATAACGAATGGGTCAGCGTTAGTTTTGAAAAAGATACCGCATATGTTTCGGCGGAATATGTCAATATGGATTTCCATATCGACGAAGGCGAGACGATGGAAGCGATTAAACAGCGGGAAGAAGCGGAAGCCGAAGCCAAGAGAAAAGCAGTTCAAAATGTGAACGAAGCGATTATGGCGGAAGGAGACGATTTACGGCTGCTGGCAGCGTTAATCCATTGCGAGGCTGGCGCGGAATCCTATGATGGGAAACTGGCAGTCGGCGCGGTTGTTATGAACAGGGTCAGAAGCGGTGCGTATCCGAATACGATATCAGGTGTTATTTATGCATCGGGACAGTTTACACCGGCGATTAACGGCAAAGTGGCAAAGGTCTACTACAACGGAAATATAGCCGAAAGCTGCATACAGGCGGCGCAGGAAGCCCTTGCGGGAGCTAGCAACGTAGGCGGTGCAACCCACTTTAGAAGAGCGGGCAATCACGATGGAATACAGATAGACAATCAGGTGTTTTGGTAAAAGAAATGGCGTCGGAAAGCGGCGCCATTGTTAGTTATATAGGAAATTGCTCAACAACGCGGAAGAATGCAAAGCATTCTTCCCAAGATAATCGCATAAGCGATTTTCTTGTAGATAATTGCATAAGCGATTTTCTTGTAGGTAAAAATAATTGGCAAAGCAGACGAAAATTTCTTGTTTCTATGGACAGAATATAGTAGAATAGAAAAGAAGTAAAGGGGATGATGATTATGGGTTTGAATATGACAATTGTATGGCTTGTGCTTTTAGTCATCCTGGTAGTAGTCGAACTGGCGACTATGGGATTGACGACGATATGGTTTGCGGGCGGCGCGTTAGTTGCTGCGCTGATATCCATACCGGGCACGCCGCTGGCATTGCAGATTCTGCTTTTCTTAGTGGTGTCGTTAGTGTTGTTATATTTTACAAGACCGATTGCTGTCAAATATTTTAACAAAGACAGAGTCAGAACCAATGTAGAGAGCCTGATTGGAAGACAGGCAATCGTCATCAGCGAGATTAACAATCTGGAAGGTATCGGACAGGTGAATACGGGCGGTATGGAATGGTCTGCAAGAAGCAGTTACCATGACGTGACGCTGCCGGTAGGAGCGGTTGTGACGATACTGGGCGTGGATGGCGTGAAACTAATTGTAGAAGAAAGAAGAGAGGGTTAGAGATGGGCGGACTTATTTTTATTGTAATTGTGTTAATTTTGCTGATTATCATGGTGACATCCTGTATTAAAATTGTACCACAGGCTTACGCTTATGTTGTAGAGCGGCTGGGAGCGTATCAGCAGACATGGCCGGTAGGACTGCATTTCAAGATGCCGTTTATTGATAAGGTGGCAAAAAGAGTTATTTTGAAAGAGCAGGTTGTAGACTTTGCACCGCAGCCGGTGATTACGAAAGATAATGTTACAATGCGAATCGATACGGTTGTATTTTATCAGATTACGGACCCGAAGCTGTTTGCATACGGCGTTGAGAATCCGATTATGGCGATTGAAAATCTGACTGCCACGACACTGAGAAATATCATCGGCGAGATGGAACTTGACCAGACGCTGACTTCCAGAGAGGTAATTAACACGAAGATGCGTGCTTCTCTGGATATTGCGACCGACCCGTGGGGCATTAAGGTAAACAGGGTCGAGCTGAAAAATATCATTCCGCCGGCAGCAATCCAGGATGCAATGGAGAAGCAGATGAAAGCGGAGCGTGAACGCCGTGAAGCGATTCTGCGTGCAGAAGGTGAGAAAAAGTCTACAGTCTTAGTGGCGGAAGGTAATAAAGAGTCGGCAATCCTGGAAGCGGAGGCTGAGAAACAGTCCGCGATTTTGCGCGCGGAAGCACAGAAAGAGAAAATGATTCGGGAAGCGGAAGGTGAAGCTGCGGCGATTCTGAAAGTACAGCAGGCTACGGCGGACGGTATCCGTATGATCCGGGAAGCGGGCGCGGATGAAGCGGTTCTTAGAATCAAGAGTCTGGAAGCTTTTGAGAAAGCGGCGGACGGTCAGGCGACGAAGATTATCGTGCCTTCCGAAATTCAAGGACTGGCGGGACTTGCAGCGACGGTTAAAGAAGTGCTGAAATAGAAATGCTATCACAATGCAGTGATAATAGGGTAAGATGATAAAATAGGGCGGTTCTCAGGAACCGTCCTATTGTGGGATTAATTGGCTGCGATTTTCAGATATACAGCAATGGAAAAAAGGCAGCAGGAAAAGGAAATCAGCAGAAGAAAGGATAGATTGCAAATGGATTTAAAAGGGCGTCATTTTTTAAAATTGTTGGATTTTACACCGGAGGAAATTACTTATCTGCTCGATGTGGCGGCGGACTTAAAAGTGAAAAAGAAAAAAGGCATTCCCGTGGATTTTTGCCGCGGGAAAAACGTCGCATTAATTTTTGAAAAAACGAGTACGAGAACCCGCTGCTCTTTCGAGGTGGCGGCGCACGATTTGGGCATGGGCACGACTTACTTAGACCCGTCGGGCTCCCAGATTGGAAAAAAGGAAAGCATTGCGGATACCGCAAGGGTTTTGGGGCGCATGTATGAGGGAATCGAATATCGGGGGTTTGAGCAGGATATCGTGGAAGAGCTGGCGCATCATGCGGGCGTACCCGTGTGGAATGGTCTGACCAACGAGTTTCATCCGACGCAGATGTTGGCGGATTTATTGACAATCCGGGAGCATTTCGGTTATCTGAAAGGTATCCGGCTGACCTATATGGGCGATGCGCGCTATAATATGGGCAACTCTCTGATGGTTGCCTGTGCCAAAATGGGAATGCATTTTACGGCGTGCACGACGAAAGCATATTTCCCAGCGGAAGAGCTGGTAACGGAATGTGAGAAAATCGCGGCGCAGACAGGCGGAAGTGTCCGCTTGACGGAAAGCGTGGAAGAAGGGACGAAAGGCGCGGACGTGATTTATACGGACGTGTGGGTTTCTATGGGGGAACCGGAAGAAGTCTGGGCAAGTCGTATCCGAGATTTGACGCCTTATCAGGTCAATCGTCATGTCATGGAAAACGCAGGCGAAAAAGCGGTGTTTATGCATTGTCTGCCGGCATTTCATGATCTGGGAACCAGAATAGGACAGGAAATCCATGAGAAATACGGTATTTCTGAGATGGAAGTGACTGACGAGGTATTTGAATCGCCGCAGTCGATTGTATTCGACGAAGCCGAAAATCGTATGCACACGATTAAAGCGGTAATGGCGGCGACGATAGGGATGCCGCAGGAGGCGTAGAGGTATTGGGCTATGAAAACGGATAAATCAAATATCCTTTCCCTATTGCGAAGCAGTGGGGATTATGTATCGGGGCAGCAGCTCTGCAATCAGTTTCAGGTATCCAGGACGGCGGTCTGGAAAGTCATGAATCAGTTAAAAGAAGAAGGCTATCAGATTGAGTCCATTCCCCATAAAGGATATCGCTTATTGGAAAGCCCGGAAACACTTTCTAAAAGTGAGATTTTAAGCAGACTGGAAACCGTATGGGCCGGGCAGGAAGTATATTATCTGGAAAAGACCAGCTCTACCAATATCGATGCAAAGCGGTATGCCGAGGAAGGAGCGCCGCATGGGACGACTATCGTCGCCGATATGCAGACGGCAGGCAGGGGAAGAAGAGGAAGAAGCTGGCAGTCTCCTGCGGGAAGCGCTATTTATATGTCCATCCTGTTAAAGCCGGATTTTCCCCCGGATAAGGCGTCCATGCTGACGCTGATTATGGCGCTTAGCGTGGCGGATGCAGTCGCCGAAGTTACAGGTTTAGAAGCCGGTATCAAATGGCCTAATGACGTCGTTGTCAACCAAAAGAAAATATGCGGCATTTTAACAGAACTGACAGTGGAGTCAGATTATATTCAGTCTGTTGTCATCGGTGTGGGAATCAATGTCAATAACAATAGCCCGGAAGAATTTCCAGAAGAAATCCGACAGACGGCGACTTCTTTGAAAATAGAATCGGGGGCGCAGATATCCAGGGCAGCGTTGATTAGCAGCGTTTTATCTCATTTTGAAAAGAATTATGACATATTTGTCATAAAACTGGATTTGAGCGATTTATTAGACGCATACCATAGGCGGCTTCTGAATAGAAACGCCCAGGTCAATGTGTTAGACCCCAAAGGAAGTTATACCGGGATAGCGAGAGGGATTAACGCGGCCGGCGAACTTCTGGTAGAAAGGGAAAACGGTGATATCACGGCGGTTTATGCAGGGGAAGTGTCTGTCAGAGGGGTGTACGGATATGTTTAGAAATAGGGAGGATAATTGTGGAAGAGAAACGCATGGTACTTTGTGGTGCGAATGCTTACGAGCAGAAGTATTATTTTAATGAAAAATTTGCCGGAATCCCGGAATCCATCAAGGAAGAGCTGCACATTATCTGCGTGCTTTTCACGGAAGAAGTGGGCGGCATTTTTACGATTGTCTTTGAGGAGGATGGAAGCGTCTCTTTAGAAACCGACGCTAGGGAAGATGATTTTCTCTATGACGAAATCAGCAGCGGTCTGATGGTGCGGGAAATCCGTAGAAACCGGCAGGAAATGCTGGAATCTTTAAGCCTGTACTACCGGGTATTTATCCTGCATGAAAATCTTGTGGAGGAATAAAGAAGCGGCATGGGGAAATTAAAAATAGGAAATGTCTTACTGGACAACCAAGTGATACTTGCTCCTATGGCAGGCGTGACGGATCTGCCTTTTCGCCTGCTTTGCAAGGAGCAGGGGGCGGGGCTTGTCTGCACGGAAATGGTCAGCGCGAAGGCGATTTTATACAAGAATAAAAATACGGAATCCCTGTTGGAAATCCATCCCCAGGAAACACCGGTATCTTTACAACTGTTTGGTTCCGACGCCAGAATCATCAGCGAGATGGCAAAACAGATAGAAATGCGACCTTTTTCTATCTTAGATATTAATATGGGATGCCCGGTGCCCAAAGTCGTCGGCAACGGCGAAGGTTCCGCGCTTATGAAAAATCCGAAACTGGCAGGGGAAATCGTCTCTTCGGTAGTGAAAGCAATTCAGAAACCCGTTACGGTAAAAATCCGCAGCGGCTTTGACAAAGACCATAGAAACGCCGTAGAGATGGCAAAAATTCTGGAAGATTCCGGCGCCGCCGCCATCGCAGTGCATGGTAGGACGAGGGAACAGTTCTATGCGGGTGAGGCGGACTGGGAAATCATTGCCAGGGTAAAAGAGGCACTATCCATTCCGGTTATCGGCAACGGCGATATCGTAGATGGGGAAAGCGCGGCTAAGATGCTGCAGCAAACCGGCTGCGACGGAATTATGATAGGGCGGGCAGCAAGAGGAAATCCTTGGATATTCCGGGAAATCGCAGCCTATCTGGAGGAAGGGACAAGCATTCCTGCGCCGACGAAACAGGAGCGCAAAGAGATGATGCTGCGGCATTGCAGACTACAGTTACAATACAAAGGGGAATATACGGGCGTGCGCGAAATGCGCAAACACATATCCTGGTATACCGCCGGTATGCCCCATTCCGCCCAGCTCAGGCAGCAGGTCAATATGGTGGAAAATTTTAATGCATTAGAGGAATTAATAGAGAACATGTAGCGTATATTCTCATATGGGAAACGAAACAATACTTTATTATGCTGCAGAAGAAACCATTACAGGAGTCAGACGAAACATAAAAATTCCTTTCTGGCGGAAAATAAAGCCGTCTTCTTTTGTGGTGGAAACAGAAGAAGTCACAGTGACCACGCTCCTGATTCCGGCATTACAGAAAGGCTGGAAACCGGATAAATTACTGCGTTTCCTACAGCGCGATATCGCAGAGCGTTCCGCCTATGGAAGAAATCCGGAAATTATGATACATCCGGCGCTGGGGCAGCTGCTTGGGCAGACGGCACAGCAATATGCCAGAGATTCATGGGAACAAGACTTGCGGACGCAGGAGCCGCAGAGACAACAGACAGACACCTTTTTACCCATATTCTGGTCTCTATCCGCAAAACTTCTGGCTGCGGAAGCAGGATTGAGGACAGAATCCGTGCTTCTCTTACTTAGCCCGGCTCTTTTTCCCGAAGAGCAGATAGAGAAATTTGACGAGATGATACAGCCCTATTTATCCCGCATCAATCATCTGACGATTGCCTATGATGGCAGGGAAGATTTTTTGCCGGAATGGGAACATTGGGAGGAAGTGATTGAAGAATATGTGGAAGAAATTTATTACGAATACGGGCTTGTCAGCCAGGTCATGCAAGACGTAGGATTGCAGTCCAAGCAGTATAAGAATAGCATGAAAAAAGGCGCATTTCTCGTGCTCGATTTTGGGTATGAAGGTTCTTTTCCCTGGCGTGCATTACAGGCGGGAAGCGTCTATTTAGACGTAGCCTCTTGTGAAAAAAAGAGATTGCTGCTACAGAAAAAATATCGGGAAGTTTCCTATTTATCCCCGCGGAAATACCTTGACACTGTAGTAAAAAGTGGTTATGATAAATTAGTTAATCAGGCATAAGGCATAACGGAAGAAAAATAGAAAATATAGACTGGAAAGGACGATTTGTCATGGAAGAAAAAAAGAATATTTTAACGTATGAAGGATTAAGAAAATATGAGAATGAGCTGCACGAGCTGAAAGTCGTGAAACGGCAGGAAGTGGCGCAGAAAATCAAAGAGGCGAGGGAACAGGGCGACTTATCCGAAAACGCTGAGTATGATGCGGCAAAAGATGAACAGCGTGATATTGAGACCAGAATCGAGGAACTGGAAAAGATTCTGAAAAACGCAGAGGTCGTCGTAGAAGATGAAGTCGATTTGGATAAAATCAACATCGGCTGCCAGGTTACGATTCTGGATATGGAATATGCAGAGGAACTAGAGTATAAAATTGTCGGCTCCACCGAGGCAAACAGCTTAAAGGGAAAAATTTCCAATGAGTCCCCGGTAGGCAAGGCGCTGATTGGCAGTAAAATAGGCGATGTCGTGGAAGTAGAGACACAGGCAGGCGTTTTACAATATAAAGTATTACAAATCCAGAGGTCGAACTAATAGATGGCAACGCCGGGGCGGCGTCCAGCAGCGCCCAATGTGCAGGCTGAGGGAAACGTAGGGCATGGAAGCAGGAAAAGGCAGATGCCCCGAATGCCGGAATGAGTCAACGAGAGCGAAAGGAAAGATACGAGATGGCACAACAGCAGAATCAGAGCAATAACGGACAACAGACAGTGGATATCAACCAGCTTCTGAAAGTAAGGCGCGAGAAGCTTGCCGCTTTACAGGAAAACGGTAAAGATCCTTTTGTCATTACTAAATATGACGTGACGCATCACAGCCAGGAAATAAAAGATCGTTTTGAGACGATGGAAGGTCAGGGTGTGTCCATTGCCGGACGTATTATGTCCAAACGCGTCATGGGAAAAGCCTCTTTTTGCAATGTACAGGATTTAGAGGGAAATATCCAGTCTTATGTGGCAAGGGACAGCATCGGGGAAGAAGCTTATGCCGATTTCAAGAAATACGACGTAGGCGATATTGTAGGCATAGAAGGCGAAGTCTTCAAGACCAAGACCGGCGAAATTTCCATCCATGCGGCGAAAGTGACCCTGTTATCCAAGAGTCTGCAGATTCTGCCGGAAAAATATCATGGTCTGGTGAATACGGACATCCGTTACCGCCAAAGATATACGGATTTGATTATGAATGAAGAGGTAAAAAAGACCTTCGTCATGCGCTCCAAAATTATCAGCTCCATCAGGCGCTATCTGGACGGACAGGGCTTTCTGGAAGTGGAAACGCCGATGCTTGTTTCCAATGCCGGCGGCGCGGCGGCAAGACCTTTTGAAACCCACTATAACGCGCTGGATGAGGACGTAAAACTCCGCATATCCTTGGAACTTTACCTGAAAAGACTGATTGTAGGCGGTATGGAAAAAGTCTATGAAATCGGGCGCGTTTTTAGAAACGAGGGGCTGGATACGAGACACAACCCGGAATTTACGCTGATGGAACTGTATCAGGCATATACGGACTATTACGGCATGATGGATTTGACCGAGAATATGTTCCGCCATGTGGCAAAGGAAGTCTGCGGGACAACCCTGATTCCCTACGGCGACGTGGAAATCGACTTAGGAAAGCCTTTTGAAAGAATGACCATGATAGAAGCCGTGAAAAAATATGCGGGTGTGGATTTTAACGAAATAGAAGACACCGAGGCGGCGAAAAAAATAGCGGATGAGAAAGAAGTCCACTACGAAGAGCGGCATAAAAAAGGCGATATCCTGAATCTGTTTTTCGAGGAATTTGTAGAGGAGCATCTGGTGCAGCCCACCTTTATCATGGACCATCCGATTGAGATATCCCCGCTGACCAAAAAGAAGCCGGACAACCCGGACTATGTGGAACGTTTTGAACTCTTTATTACCTGCCGGGAAATGTGCAACGCCTATTCAGAGCTGAACGACCCCATCGACCAGAGAGAGCGTTTCAAGGCGCAGGAAGAAGCCTTTGCCGCAGGTGACGAGGAGGCGAATCACACGGACGAGGATTTCCTGAATGCACTGGAAATCGGTATGCCCCCGACGGGCGGCATCGGCTACGGAATTGACAGGCTTGTCATGTTGCTGACCAATTCGCCGGCGATTCGGGATGTGTTGTTGTTCCCGACAATGCGGACAGTCGATTGAGAAAGCCAGTAAAATCAAGGGTTTGCGGATTTTAAAGCAGTATGGTACGACAAAAGTACGACAAAATAAACTCTCTTAAAGGGTTAAAATAAACGATTTTAAATTAAACTCGTGTCAGTTCAAGTTAATATTTTGTACTATAAGGACATTTTTCTAAAAGAAAATTTTAGGAAAGTGTCCTTTTTGTTATGGTCAGCAAAATAAAAAAGAAATGGAGGAAACGAACATGAGCAGTACAGCGTTAGGAGCAGAGAAAGCGATTATTTTTATCAGCGATGCACATGAGAAATTCTACTATGAAAAATTGAAAGAAGTAAGGTATCAGGACGA
>JAMPHJ010000116.1 GCA_023663465.1 Muribaculaceae bacterium
GAACATTATCGTTTGTTCTTGAACCATTCATATATACAGCTTTAATCCTGACATCATTTTTCGCAATTCCTAAGATAAGATCATACATTTCATTTTCTGCTCTCATACACACCTCCGTTATCGCTTCCATTGCAATTTTCATGGCTGCCGCAAAAAAATCATTTCCCCAATTTCTTTCATCATGCGCATCAACATCTGCCAGTGAATCTGCGGTAAAAAGCACTTGTCCAAACAGGATACCTCTCATTTTTGCACACGCAGCCATAGATGCGCATTCCATTTCTACAACGGCATATCCTTCTGATTTTCGATACTGGACCATTTCCTTTGTTTCTCGGTAAAAGCCGTCCGTCGTCCATGTTTTGCAGGTTCTGTAGCTTAATTTTGCATTTTCCAATACTTTGCATATTGCTTTGATCGGGGCGGCGTCTAATTCGACTTCCCGTGATGGCGGCAGATAATGATAGGATGTTCCTTCCTGTCTGAGTGCGGCAGTAGGAATAAAGAACGATCCTTCGGTATCTTCCACCAAAGCTCCGCAGCATCCTGCGGCTATGATTTCTTTCACTCCCCCTGCAATCAGCTGTTCCATAATCTGTACAGCGCCTGCTCCCCCAAGAGGCGCTTGTACAAACGCAATATCTATATTATTTATTTGAGTTTTATAGACGTAAAAATCTTTTGTCACACTGACAAATTTTCCGATGACTTCACATTCATTATGAGCCACAAAATCATCTATTTCAGGCTCCATAAAAAGCATCACGCCTTTCTGTGGAAAATGATAATCCGAATGATGACCCGGCATTATAACTGCACTTTGCTCTGTATCAAATTCCAATATTGGTATTTGATTTTTTAATACTGCCATGTCAAATTCTCCTTTTCTACACATTTCTTTGAATTATAGCATAATCCCCTATACAATACCATATACTTTGTAACGCAGCACAAAGAAGCAGCACAAAGAAGCTCTTTGTTCACAAAAAATTTCCACTTAGAAAAAGGGCTATTGCATCATTGTGAATAATTCCCATCGCGTGTAGGCAGGGCAGATATAAATCCCATGAAGGCACGCTCTCGCTCCGTGAAAAACGCAGCGGTACTAAGCGCAAAAGCCGCAAAGCGGCTTTTTTGCTAAGTGCCGGCGTTTTTCAAGGGCCTTCGTGGGATTTATATCTGCCCTGCCTATTCAACGTGAAAGAAGGAGCTGGATATTGATTCGTGCTGCTTGATTTTACAAATTTGAAAGAATCTGATACGCTTCCCTCTGAAATTCTGAAGCAGTGTCCACATATGCGTCAGCTTCTTCTAAGTCATATACTGCCGCTTCCTCGTCAATATAGCGGACAAGCATATTTTTGACGAAGTAGAGACGTTTTTCCATGCCGCCCAACTCATCCTGTGTCGAATAATAGTATTTCTGAATCTATTCTATTTCCGCTTCCAAGTCTATGCTCTCTTCCTTATATTTCTCATAACTTCTACAGGTGAGCGTGCTTCCCGAAAAACCGCAGAGGCGATACAGGCATTCCGTTACATAATCCTTCTGGAATTTGTCCTCATTCCCCCGGTATGCCGGAAAAATAATCTGCATCTGCATGACATATTCATTATCTACTTTCATCAAATCATACACCATCTTAGAGCCGTTGTCCCGAAAACCGGTCACAATAATTCTTCCATGATCCTCATATACATGATGGATAATATCCGCCGCATCCTCCATGCTTTCTATCCGTGCAAGATAGACCGTTTCCGTCATATCTTCAATAGATGCTCCCTGATACTGCGACAGTGAAAATCGTAATTCGGAGCCTTCCGAACCGGTAAAGTCAATCGTCTCTATGTTCGTTCCAGAAACGGATTCGGTTTTTTCATCAGAATAGCGTACCTCGCCATATAGATTCGCCGGATAGAAAAAGGAAAAATCTGCAATCCCGGAATTGTAGTACTGATAAGCGTGGGTATCCAGATTGGACGCGTAATCTTCTGCTATCCCCTGCGTAATTCCGAAAACTGCGTAAGCATCGTCTTCCAGAGCCGTTTCATCTGTCGCAGCGTTTCCTGCTTCCGGGCTGTTTCCTTCCGTCACTTCCTCCGATTGAATATCTGGTTCTTGTCCATCACCTTCCTGTACCGGTTCGCTTATTTCTTCTGTCTGCTGCGTGGAAGTCTCCGTCAGCTCTTCGGGCGTCTGGTCTTTTCCTTTATAGAAAAAGGTCGCAGCTCCGGCAATTATTCCCACGACTGCCACAAGCGCCACTGCCAGAATCATGAAACCCGATTTTTTCTTCGGCTGCTGCACCGCCTTATCCTGCATGACAGGCGCTTTTACGGTAACTTGCGTCCCGCATTTCGGACAGAACGCCGCGTTATCCGATATCTGATTTCCACAATTTTTACAAAACATTTCTTTTCCTCCCCGCCGGATATTTTTATCCAAGCCTGTTTCTTTCAAACTGTTCCTTGATTTCCTGCGCGTCCTCCAGACGCTCCTGCTGCCACTCTTCTGTCTGATAAGTCTCTACGTCTTCCGGCAACGCTTTTAACACCTTGCCATCCTTAATAATCAGCTCGGCTATGCCTATCTTAATATAAATCGGAGTTCCTTCCCCATTGTAGAAAAACTTTTTCGGCTCCCACATGCCATTGTCGCTGACATTCCCATACATCAGCACGATTCTGCCCCTGTTCAGGAAACCCTGATTCACGCCTACGCCGTAGTCAGTATATTTCCCGGCATTCTTAATGCCGTTATCCGCATTGCGGACTCCCAGCTCTTCCACGGCTGCCACATACTGATACAGAATCTTCTCATAACGCGCAAGCTGCTCCTGTTCCGTATAGCCGTACAGATTCCCTTCCGAATCGCATACCGCCAGCACCTGCTCCAAAGTATCCAGCTGGGATTTTAAATTCTCTAAAAAGGCGGTCTCATGCTCGGTCAGCGTCGTCTCATACATTTCGTACACACAGGATAAGTCAAAGACATATTTTGCCAGCCCCTGTAATAACGCTTCCTTTTCCTCCTTGCAAAGTTCTTCCGCCTCTATGTCTGCGGGCAGCTCCATCCCTGCCGAAAGCCCCTCGCCGTCCTCCGCAGTCAGCTCCTCATAAAAAGAATAGGCGCCGTCAAAAGAGATTTTTGCAGCCGCCACTTCCCCGAAGCTCTCTTCCAGAAAATCTGAAAAAAATTCATATAACGATAAGCGAAGGCTTTCCGCCGACGCTACATTACTCTCTTCTTTATTGGACAGAATGCCTTCTATGATTTTCCCAAAAAAAGCGCCCACTAACTGATTGCTCTGGGCGTCCAGCTTTTCCGCCTCACGGAAATTCTCTACATCATAGTTAATAGGCAGTCCCCCAAGGGGAATCTGATAAAGGGGTAAAAGCTGCTCCATGCCTTCCTTGATTTCCGCCTTTCTGGCTTCTAACAGGGACAGCTGCTCTTCATAAAGCGCAAACTGCTCCTGATTCTCCGATAGAAAAGCTTCCATTTCCGTAAGCGCGGCTTTATCCTCTGCAATTTCAGTTTCCAGCGTCTGTTTCTGTGAAAGCATCTCTTCTCTTTGCTGCAGCTTGCCGGAAAAACCATTCAGTCCAAGCAGGATTCCGCCGGATAATAGGATTACCGCGCCGCTTACGGCACACACAATTTTCGTCTTCATCTATTGTTCCTCCTGCCTTCCATAATACAGGATTTTATAATTATTCCTTTCCCATACCTGCGCCAGCTCTTCTAACTGCTTCGCGCCGCTAAAATCGCCGCCCGCGCTGCTTCCTGCCGCTTCCAGTTCGTCCCCTCTGGCTTTGATGCGCTCCATGATGCCCGCCATATACTGCATGTCTGCCCCGGTCAGTTCCTCTTTTTCCAGGAATCCCAGTACGCACGCCACGTCATTTCTCTGTTCCGTCACCATCGTATTTGCCAGCATCACCGGGGTATCGTCCGCATTCATGAATCTGGAAATCCAGTCCGTTACGCCGAAAACATCTACCCCCAGCGCGTCCGCCGCCGCTCCGGTAATCTCCCCGGCAATATAATCTGGCAGCTCAGCAGCCATGCCCGCCGCCGCGCTGCTCAAAATATTCTCTACGGACATTTCCTGCGCCGCTGCCGCTATGCCTTCTTTGACCCCCGCCGATACGAGGGCGTTTCCGGTAAGGGAATCTATCACTTCATCCGTCAGCATTTCCCCGACGCTTTCCGACGCGGCATCCAGCGTGATATAAGAAGCGTCTGAAAGCTTCGCCAATATCAGACTCCTTGCTGCGCTTTCCGCCTCCTGTCTGGCAATATAAGCTTCCCTGATTTGCTGCTCCCTATCTTCTTCGTCCGTACCTGCAAGCGCATCAAGATACTGCTCCACCCGCCGGACTTCCTGCTCCCTGTCTGCAAGCTGTCCTGCCAAATCTTCCCGTTCTTCCGAAAGTTCTGCGACCTTTTTCTCAAGTGCGTCCACGCTTAAAATGCAATAAATCCTGTAACTCATAAGAGATAGGGCGCCTATTGCAAGAATAACAAACAGGGCTGCAATGCCTTTACCGGGTGCAAAAGATTTGCTGACGGGCAATCCTTTTGCAGCGACAGCCCCTTGTCTGGCAGCTCTTTCACCGGGCGCTTTTTTTGCTCTTGCAGGAGAGCCGCATTGCGGGCAGAATGCGGCTCCTTTTTTTATTTTTGTTCCACAATTTTTACAATTCATATCGTCACTCCATGCCTGGGTAAAATTATAGTGCCTGTCCGCATTTGGCGCAAAATTTCATTGCCGGAGATACGGCTGTGCCACACTGCGGGCAGATGGGGATATTCTGCGGTTTTACGGTAGGATTAGACGCTTTTTCGCCCGATTCCGGCACGATGCGTCTTGCCGGGGATACCATCTGCGTTTTGCCGCTATGTACGAAAAATATCCGGTAACACCAGAACATCAGCAGAAGATATAGGGCAATCGTCCATATCCTGCCAAGGAAGGAAAACGGCGCCATAATCCCCATAACCAACTCTGTCAGACACTCTATGCCACATACGATGAACACAAACCACGGTCTGCGCTTTATCATGCCAAGAAACGCCGCCAGGATAAAAAGAATCTTACCCAATTCCAAGCCGTAAAAAATTCCGTATAGAACCAACCCGAAAACGTTTACTTCCGAGTAAAAATTATTTCCAGATGCATACGCCATAAGCATAAAGAAATCGCCTCCACGTCCCTTGCCATACAGTATGCCGATGATGATAAAGATAACCGCCGCCGCAATCGTAATAGCTTCCAGAAATGGGAAAATCCACGCCATGACCCGGTTCTGATACAGACAGCTTTCCAGCTGTATCAGCAGCTCTTCCATAGAAAAGCCTCTGTTTCTTTCCCGTACCGCTTCTTCCGCGCTCCTCTGTCTTGCCTTTAAATCCGAAATTCCGTTTTCCCCGGTTCGTCTGACCGTCTCGACCGCCCTGCCGCCGTTTTCTTTCAGACTGTCTAATGCCTTAGAAGCATATTCCTGCGCTGCAGCGGTCTGTCTGCTGAAATCCGCCCGCGGCGCACTCTGTCCCGATGCAGCCATCCCCGGCTCCGGTGTGCCCATTCCTGCTCCTGTCATCGGAATACTTTGCTCTGGCGTAACTATCCCCGCTCCTGCCATCGGAACAGCCTGCTCCGGCATCGCCATTCCTGCTCCCGCCATCGGAATGCCCTGTCCCGGCGCCGCCATATATGCGCCTGTTTCCTGCGGATTCCCGTCATTTGGGGACGTATCCGCCTGTGCGTCTTTTTTCCTGCCTGTCGTCAAGAACTGTACGCCCATTCCAAGTACCGCTATCGCAGCCGCCACTATCAGAAGCAGCCCTATCTCAAAATTCCCCACTAAGAGGCAGAGACCCACACCCCCTGCCATACCGCCGAAAACAGCCGTCGTCAGAATAATCATAATCCGTGAAAAAATCACGCCGATGATACCAATAATGATGCCTACAATCAAAGCGATTGGTATCATATCCCGCGGGTCGCTAAGTCCGCTGCTTCCTGTCGTAAGCAAATTGTAACCGCCTTGAATCAGCGCAGAAGTATCCATCAGTTTCATGACTGCCGGAGCCATGACCGCCATAAACCCATAGGCGAAACACTGAATGAAAATACCCAGTTTCGCCAGCACAATATTCAGGAATCCGAACAGAACGCCCAGAAGCAACGCCGCCAGAACACCCACAACCGCACTTCCTGCCGCTACGCCTATCAGTCCGCCGACAACCGCGCCCACCAGAAAGCCTACGAAGAACAGCGATATCTTATACAATTTGTAGCCAAATAACGCTTTCACTACGCCATAAATTAATAAAATAATTCCAATTCCGATAAGTAATCCCATAATTTTCCCCCACTCGCTTTTTCTTACAGCTCTTTAAACTCTTTTGCATGTTGCGCGGCTTCTATTTCTTCTTCCGTATAGTAGGTGACTTTCCATCTTCCTATCAAATAGGTATAAGTACTCTGTTCCTCAGACGCATCTATCTGATTGACTACAGAAAAATCACTGTTAGCTTCATATTTATAAGTCGTCGTTACACTTGACTTAACACTTCCGTTGTCATAATAGCTTATTTTCGTTTTGGACGTTATATATTCTTTGTTTCCATAGACGGTATAGGTATCGCTTTCTTCACGCGTCTTATTTCCTTTTTTATCATAAGTGCATACAACCTTCCTTTGCGTTTTTCCGTTTTCATCATACTCGACTTCTTCTGTCAGATTTCCTTCTTTATCATAGGTGTAAACAGTCTTACCGGTTTCTTTGCCCTCATCATCATACCGGATTTCCTCTTCCTGCGTCTTGTTTCCGTTTTCGCCATAGGTGGTATGCCTTTTTTTACCGCTATCCCTATAATCTGAGGAAATCAGATTTCCCGCATCATCATATTGACGTATATCCTCGGCATACAATCTCCAAGATACGTCCATGTCGCTTCCGTGCTTGTAGAGTCCCGCCCTGATGGAGCGTCCTTCATCATCATAGGAATACTCATAATAATAAGAAGTTGCATTTCCTATATCTTCCGATATTTTTATAAGATTGCCCGCCTTATCATAGATAAAATTTGTCGTGTATGTCGTCGTGGTCATTCCATTCTTACTATGCTTCTGTACCCAGCAGATTATATTTCCATCCTCATCATAGGAATATTGATTCTCTACATCATGGTCTGAAAAATATGCAGAAGAAGTCACTAATCTTCTACCATTTATGAGGGCGTAATCGCAACTGTATGTATATCTTGTCCCCCCATGGCTAAATTGGAGGCTGCTAATCTTATTATTTTCATCATATTGATATCTGCAGCCTTCATCTGAGGAAAAAAGAAGCAGGTTATAATCAAGCGCCTCATCATTCCAATATAATCGGTTTTCGTCCATGCGTATATTCAGTTTCCACGGTAATGTTCCATCCAATTTCTCAATAAGCGGATTATCCTCAGCATATATAGACTCAGGTCCATCATAAAAAATTAGACGTCCATCCATATCAAATTGGGCGATACTGGATTTCTGAAGCACGCCGCTGCCGCTACTATACTCCTCATAGCGTACCTCTTTAATCTTCTTCCCAGCCTCCATATCCGCCAGATAACCGTCCCACTCTTTCCCTGCTTTTTTACCACCACTAAGACCAATAACTGCCAGAAGCAGACAGAGTAAGAACAGCGCCCCCGCATGACTGCCAATCCAGACGCCTTTTTCTTTCTGTGCCATACTGCTGAGATTTTTCCACTTCTGCAGATAAGCAGATAAGATTTTTCCGCCTCTTCCCTGGGTTTTCGTTCCGGGTTCCTTGATATTGTCTTTCCATTCCGGGTTTAAATGCCGGTCGGATATGTGCTTCTGCGCCGGTTTTTCTTCTCCTGCGTCATTCTTTACCACATTTCCACACTTACTGCAAAACCGGGCATTCGCCGGCAATTCTTGTCCGCATTGTTCGCAAAACATACTTTTCCCCCTGTCTTTCCCTATCCCAACTTATTGCCGCATGATGTACAGAATACCGCGCCGTTCTCATAAGGATTGCCGCATTTGGGACAGATATTTTTCATGACTTCTACCTGCAGGGCTTCTAATTTCTCGCCGCACTTATTACAAAACGCACTGTCAATCACGAGAATATTTCCGCATTTCTCACATTTGCGCAGTCCCTGCAGCGCAAGTCTGCGTCTTTCGGTGACTCCGATTTCCGTTTCGATGGCTTCCAATTCCGCCATTGCCTGCTCAAAAGGCGTTCCTGCCGCGCTTTTTGCCGTATTCAACGATACATACTGCTCGCCGATACCATAAATCGCTCTCTGCTTCTGCTGATTTAAATTCGCAATCTTTGCGTCGCACTCCGCTACTCCCGGCGCCGCTGTTTCTACTTCCTTTTTGTCAAATAATCCCATCTTTGTTTCCTCCGTTTTCTTTATTTTTATGCGCACTGTGTTTCTTTTTTTACTATATTCCTATCCTGCTTCAAAAGGCTATTTTGCCCCAGAATCCTATCCGCAAGTAAAGTCTCCTAATTCTCATATTCGCAGATATAACCTACCCTGCCCGCATAGTTTTCCAGCACCGCAATGATATCTTCCGGCACATCATTCCAGACCCAGCGGTCCTGGCTTTTGACATAGAACATGTCCATATACATTTCCGGCGCCGTACCGGATTCATCAAAGTAACTCGGTTCCCCTTCCAGCCAGTAGGAAGTATATTCATCCTCATTCAGCGCCTTATTCCCATATGCGCCGTCTTCGTATACCCAGCGGTATTCCTTCGAGTCGATGGAGCTTCTAATTCCGCCCAGCCAGAACAAGATATTGCCTTTATCCTCACTGGCAATCTGGCGCAGAATCGCCTGATATTCTTCATCCGAATTAATCCTGACCAGATGCCCGCCTCTGGCAAGACAGTTATCGTATGCTTCGCTCCATGTGACGTCTTCCACAATAAGCTCGTATGTATGAACCCCCACTTCGTTCTGGTCATCCCGCAACGTTATCTGACCCGCTGCTTTATCATCCCCGCTTTCCTTTTCCGGGTTGGAAGTATCTTCCTCTGGCTCTTTTGCTGGTTCGGATTCCAGACCGTCTTCCTCTGACGTTTCCTTAAAAGACCCTGAGTCCAAGCCGTCTTCCGCCTCTGTACCCTGGACAGTTTTCGTTCCAGAGCCGCTTTCCTTTGCCGCTTCCTTGAAAGGTTCTGCTTCCGCTGCCTTGTCCGACGCCGCTCCCGGCTCTTCCTGCCCTGCCTTATGCAGCACGAAAAATCCCAGCCCCGCGGCTATCCCGGAAATCAGCACACAGCATAAAACCACTGGCAGTACCATTTTTTTTGACCTGCCGTTGTCTTTTGGCACGACCATTTCCGCCTGATGGACAGGCTTCCCGCAATACCCGCAGAAGGCGGCGCCTTCCTTGATTTCCTTACCACAATTTCCACAAAACATTTTCCCTGCTCCTTACCCGCCCGTAACCACTGCGCTTTTTATCAATCCAACTTTTACCAAATACGCAAAAAAAGCCACCTGGCAAAAATTTCTTTTTGTCAGATGACTCTTTATCCTGTCTTCAAAAAATGGGTATAGAAAACTAAACAGAAATTAGCTGTCTGTCTGTCTGTCTGTCTGTCTGTCTGTCTGTCTGTCTGTCTGTCTGTC
>JAMPHJ010000117.1 GCA_023663465.1 Muribaculaceae bacterium
AAGTACCGGCGTTTTCACAGTACCTGCTTATGGATTGTATATTCTGCACAACTACGCAATTATCTAAAAGATAGGAGAGGGAAAGCATATGCAGGAAAAGGAAAGTAAAGTAGAGGAAGCAAAAATAGGGCAGCGTGCGGCGGCAAGGCAGTGGGCGGCGGCGCTGTGTCAGTATGCGGGGGTGGACGAGGCATTTTATGAGCAGTTCTGGCAAAGTCTGTCGCAGTCTGAGGCAGTTTATCGGGAATTTGTCTATTATCTGGAAAATCAGACCTTTTTGTGCGAGTACCGGATTGCGGGCTATACGATTGTGGACATTATGGTCTGGCAGATGGACCATTTCAAAGCATATCTGGACAGAGGGCAGGACGATATGAAGCAGAATGGGGATAAAATGCTGTTGATGGCATTCGATACGATGTTAAAAATGGAAAAAGAACCGGAGGATTATGTGCGGCGGATGCAGTCAGAAACGGGAACGGATTACCCGGATAAATATTAATTGGGAAAGGTTGCCGATTTAAAAAAAGGTGATATAATTTATTTTATACTAGGAAATTTCCTGACGAGGTAGAAGAAAGGTACGAAACAGATATGCAGATTTTAATCGTGGGATGTGGAAATGTCGGGACGACGCTGACGGAACAGTTAAGCTCGGAAGGACATAATATTACGGTAATTGACGTGGAAAACCAGAGACTGGAAAGCCTGACCAATAGTTTTGACGTAATGGGCGTGATTGGCAATGGTGCAAGTTTTGCGGTGCAGAAAGAGGCGGGTGTGGAAAACGCACATCTTCTGATAGCGGTAACGGGTTCCGATGAAGTGAACCTGCTGTGCTGTCTGATTGCAAGGAAAGCCGGCGGCTGCCACACCATTGCGAGGGTCAGGAATCCGATTTATAATATGGAAATCGGTTACATCAAAGAGGAGCTGGGATTGTCTATGGTAGTCAATCCAGAATTTACGGCGGCTGCGGAAATGGCAAGGCTCTTGAAATTTCCCTCGGCGATTACGATTGATACGTTTACGAAGGGAAGGGTGGAAGTCGTAAAATACCGGGTAGAAGAGGATTCCCCGCTTTGTGACCAGTCACTGCAGCAGATTTCCGCGAAACTAAAGTCCGATATCTTAATTTGTACGGTAGAGAGGGATGAGAATGTCTATATTCCGCGAGGAAATTTTATCATCCGTGCCAAAGATGAAATCTCTATTATCGGGACGCCGCAGAAAACATTAGCCTTTTTTAAAAAAATGGGCGCGGCAGTAGCGAGAGTCAAAAATGCCATGATTATTGGCGGCGGGGAAATTGCTTTTTATCTGGCAAAGCAGTTGATTGCGATGGGAATCCAGATTAAAATTATAGAAATTGATAAAGAACGGTGCGAAGAATTGAGCGAGTTACTGCCTAAAGCCATCATCATACAGGGCGATGGAACCGATAGGAACTTGCTGATGCAGGAAGGACTGGTACAGACGGAGGCTTTCGTGGCGCTGACCAATGTAGATGAAGAGAATATCATGCTTTCTTTATTCGCAAAAAGTATGACGAAGGCAAAACTGATTACCCATGTGCATCGGATATCCTATGATGAAATTATTGACAGTCTGGACATCGGAAGCGTTATTTATCCGAAATACCTGACGGCGGAAAATATTATCAAATATGTCCGGGCGATGGACAGCTCCCTTGAGAGTAATATCGAGAGTCTTTACCGCCTGAATGATAACCGTGTCGAGGCATTGGAATTTCGGGTGAAAAAAGATTCGCCGGTAGTGGGGATTGCTTTGCAGGACTTAAAGACGAAACCGAATATCCTGATTTGTACCATTAGTCACCGGGGAATGGTCAGCATTCCCAGCGGTCAAAGTGTGATACAGGCGGGCGATATGGTGATTGTGGTCACGACGGAGCCGGGACTGAATGATATCAAGGATATTTTGAAATAGGAATGCTATAGAAAAGAATAGGATGGAATAAGTACAGAAATCCGACTTTGCGGGCCGGGTAGAAATCGGAGCTTTTATGAATTACTCTATTATTAGATATATATTATTTCGTGTGTTGGAATTTACCGCACTCTTTTTACTGCTACCCTGTTTTGTGGCAGTGGTTTATCAGGAAAAAGTGGGTTTTGCCTTTGCAGCGGTCATGATAGGCTGTTTGATTGTAGCGGAAATCGGGAAGCAGTTTAAGCCCAAAAGCAATGTTTTTTATGCCAGGGAAGGCTTTGTTACGGTATCCGCCACATGGCTTGTCCTCAGTGTTGTCGGGGCGCTGCCTTTTTATATCAGCGGGGAAATCCCAAGTTTTACGGACGCGCTTTTTGAAACGATTTCCGGTCTGACGACGACAGGGTGCAGTATTTTGCCGGACGTGGAATATCTTTCCAAAAGTATTCAGTTCTGGCGTCTTTTCACCCATTGGATAGGCGGTATGGGCGTGCTGGTGCTGATTATTGCAGTATTGCCTTTGTCGGGCGGTTATAATATGCATCTGATGCGCGCAGAAAGTCCGGGACCGACAGTGGGCAAATTGGTGCCCAAGGTGCAGTCTACGGCAAAAATTCTTTATGGCATCTATATTGGCATTACGATTCTACAGATGATATTGCTCAAAGCGGCGGGGATGAGTTTCTATGATTCCGTTGTACTTGCTTTTTCTACGATGGGAACCGGCGGTTTCGGCATTCTCAATACAAGTATCGGCAGTTATACGGTAGTTGTTCAGGTGATTTTCATCGTCTTTATGATTCTGGGCGGCATGAATTTCAACGTGTACTACCTGCTTATAGTTGCCAGGAAACCGAAAGATGCCCTAAAGCATGAGGAGGCAAGGAAATATCTGCTTCTGCTTTTTGGCGCGGCGGCGCTGATTACCTGGAATATCAGAGGAAGATATGGCAGTATCCTGCTGGCGTTTAAAGATGCGCTTTTCCAGGTGGCGTCCCTTGGCAGCAGTACCGGTTTTTCGACTACGGATTTTGACTTATGGCCGGAGTTTTCTAAGGCGGTTCTGTTTATCGTCATGGCAGTCGGCGCCTGTGCAGGCAGTACGGGCGGCGGATTTAAAGTGTCCCGTGTCATGATTCTGATGCGGGATGTGAAAAAGGAGCTGCTTAGGGTGGTTCATCCGCAGATTGTGAAGAAAACCCATTTAGAGGGCAGGGCGGTGGACGATGGCACGGTGCGTTCGATTCAATCCTATCTGATGATTTATTTGATGATTTATATTGTTTCTTTCCTGCTCTTATCGCTGGATAAGTTTGATTTTACAACGAATTTTACGGCAGTGCTGGCGACCTTAAATAATACGGGACCGGGATTTCATGATGTGGGACCTACCTGCAGCTACGGTGGATATTCTATTTTTTCCAAAATCGTACTGATGTTCGATATGCTGACAGGACGTCTGGAGCTTCTGCCGATGCTGATTTTATTCTCGCCTAAGACGTGGAAGAAATATTAAACGGTGATGGATGAAGACAGAAAACAGGACAGTTGGGCAGATATGAGAATCTATGCATATAAGAAATGTATACAAAATCGCGAATTTACGTCTACGGTCTAAAATTCGTAGGTTATGGAAAGGTATAGTTATCAGAATGGGGAATTAGGATGATTAAAGATGACATCAGGATAAAAAAAGTGATTGTACACATCATGGATTCCACGATTGGAATGCCGGTGTTATCCGATACGGAGTTAGAATATGGCTCGGAGTTTGCAGACTTTTTAAAAGAACATATTGCGAAAATCAGTTCCGGTGACGATGCCAAAATGTGCCGGTTTTATCAGGAAGAATCGGAGGTTTATCATATTTTAGGGCAGTATGCGGATGATTCTTTCGTGGATATCAGCAAGGATATCGCGTCTCTTTTGTATGAGATTATGAGCAGCAATATTGACATCCCGGCGGCGGATCTTGTCATTGTGCGTTTTCAGTATGAAGGGGAAGAATATCTTGCACTTTTGAAAATGAATTATAAATCCCTCTATACCCATAGGACGCTGGCATTAGAAGAAGGAAACAGGAACGAGATTATCCGCCACAAATCGATTCTGCCTTCCGAGGGGCAGCGGCTTACGGAAGCGGCGCTGATTCGCCTAGAGGACCTTGCCGTCTGGGTCGTTGAGAAAAAATATGAGGTCAACGGGGAAAAGACGAATTATTTTTCTTTCCTTTTCCTAAAGTGCAGCAGCCATCTTTCCCATAAGTCCAAGCTTTCCATCGTAAGCAAGGCGGTGGAAAGCGTACAAAGAGAAGGATATGATGAGACGGAGCGTTTTGCAAAGCAGATGGAGGCAAAAAGCATTATCCAGGAAGAAATAGAAGAAAACGGCGGATTTAAAGTAGAAGAAATCGCGGAGAAGATTTTCGTGGAAAAACCGGAATTAAAAGTTGCTTTTCAGGATAAAATGGAAAAGTATGATATGGTAAAAGAAGAAATACAGCCGCAGAGTGAGAATACCATCAAAAAATACCAAAGCCAGCATCTTTATACGGATACGGGCATTGAAATCAAGATTCCGATGGAGCAGTATAAGAATCCGCGGAGCGTGGAATTTATCACCAATCCCGACGGGACGGTTTCGGTATTGATTAAGAATATCGAGCATTTGGAAGCAAAACTATAAACATAGGGTGGTGTCTATATGGGGACAATGATGGATTACATTAAGGAATATGGCGGGTATACCTTCATGGAAAAGCCAATCGGTGAGGTTGATAGTCTGATTTTTGCCCAGTTGTCCTATTTGAAATTTGACGGTCTCGTGCCAGAGGCCGGGACGGACGGCGGCATGGTTACGCTAGAGACGCTGAAAGAGCGGGAAGACTATGATAATCTCTATGCCGATGAACGTTTTCGGGAGCAGAATACGGCGTTGTATCTTGCGATGGCGAACAGCAGGCGGTTTCAGACGTTAAAATTGGGGAATTATGTAAACAAGATTGAGTTGGATAAAGAGACGCAGTTTTCCGCTGTGACGCTACAGATGGAGGACGGCGCCTTCTATATTGCCTATCGGGGCACGGACGAGACGATTGTGGGATGGAAAGAGGATTTGAACCTTGCCTTTTCAGAGCCGGTTCCGGGGCAGATTATGAGTGTGGAATATTTAAATCAGGTGGCGAAGGAGATAACAACCCCTTTTTATATGGGCGGGCATTCCAAGGGAGGAAACCTTGCCGTTTATGCCGCTATGAATTGTAAGAAAGAGATACAGGATAAGATTAAAATCATCTTTAACCACGACGGGCCGGGTTTTCGCCCGGAAGTCAAAGAAAGATGCGGATATTGCGATATCGAGGACCGGGTTTATCGGACGGTTCCTCATTCTTCGCTGGTGGGGATGATTCTCTATGCGGAAGGCAGTTATCGGGTAGTGGAAAGTAAAAACATCGGTCTGACGCAGCATGACCCCTATTCCTGGCTGGTGGAAAAAGACGCTTTCCGGGTGGTGAAAAGGGTGTACTCCCATAATATGCTGGTGGATACGGCACTCAACGACTGGATTTTGTCTTTAAGTCAGGAGCAGATGCATATTTTCGTGGATACGCTTTATGAAGTGGTATTAGCGTCGGAAACAGATAATCTAATTGACTTTACCGCCAATTGGAAGAGGAGTATCCAGGGTATCCTCGAAGCGGTCAAAAACGTCGATGCGGAAAACCTGCAAATCATGGGCGATATGCTGAAAAAGCTGTTTGAAATGCTTTCCCAGCATATCAAAGAAGATAGGCAGAACAAACGGGATATCCAGAAAGGGAAACTGGAAGAAGGAATCGGTCATTTGGAACAACTATTTAAAAAATAAGAAAGAAGCTCCGCCCCGCCTTTTTCCATCATCCGTTCAGGGTGCCATTGGACGGCGAAGACGGGGAGGGCGGTGTGTGCGATGGCTTCGATTGTACCGTCGTGCGCCTGACAGATAGGAAGCAGTTCTTTTCCTAATTTCTGAATTGCCTGATGATGCGCCGAATTGACGAAGGCGCTGCTTCCATATACTTGATAAAAAAAGTCCGTGCGGCTACAGCCGATATGATAGACATAGTGGAATTGGTCCCTGCCTTTCCACTCATGAATGCTGGCGTTTTTTAAATGCTGGCAGATAGTGCCCCCGAAATGGACATTGATAATTTGAAGCCCTTTACAGATACCAAGTATGGGCTTTTTCCATTTTAGGAATAGGTCTGCTATCTGGAATTGCAGGATATCTAACTCGGTATCAATCGAGCGGGAACCGTGATTCTGCTGTCCGAAGAAGGCGGGCGTAATGTCCCCGCCACCGGGAAGTAAGAGGGCGTCGCATTCGATACAGCGCTCCGGGTCGAGGGAAGTAAGCGTGTCTGCGCCTAAAATCCGCAAGGCATTTTCGTAGTTGACAGTATCCGGCGTGCGGCCAGCGATGGCGATGGAAATAGATGAATCCATAGAAAACCTCGTTTGCTGCGTATATTTTTAGTTTATGCCATTTACGGAAAAAGCGTTCCGGGCTGTGGCGACATGTCTTGGCAGGCAGGCTGAAAAATGAAAGCGAGTGGTAAAAAATAGAAAATCAAAAAAGTAGTTGACAAAGCCAAATTGATTGTGTACAATCTATTTAAACAATTGTACACAATTTAATTCCACACAATTAAATAGCGGTTCAATAAAGGAGGAAGATGATCATGGGAATTTACGATTATTCCGTGAAAGCGCAGGACGACAGTGACGTAGCGCTTGCAGATTACCAGGGCAAGGTGCTTCTGATAGTCAACACGGCGACGGGATGCGGTTTTACCCCGCAGTATGAAGGATTGCAGGATTTGTATGAGAAATATCAGCCGCAGGGACTGGAAATTTTAGACTTCCCCTGCAATCAGTTTGGAAACCAGGCGCCCGGCAGCGACGAGGAAATTACCGATTTCTGCCAATCGCGTTACGGCGTGACTTTCCGCCAGTTTAAGAAAATCCAGGTAAACGGGAAAAACGAAGAGCCCTTATACACCTTTTTAAAATCGCAGCAGAAGGGTGTGATGGGGGATAATATCAAATGGAATTTCACGAAATTCTTAATTGACAGGGACGGCAATGTTATCGCGCGGTTTGCGCCTACGGTAACGCCGGAGAAGATAGAGGATAAAATAAAAGAACTGCTATAGTAAGCGAAAAAATGGATTTACAGATTTAGGTAATTGTGAAACGAAAGTTTAAAAATGTGTAGTTGTATAGAAGATACCATAAAAATAAATTTGCAGACTGCAAGAAAGGGGTAAGGTGATTATGAGTATTTATGATTTTACAGTAGAAGATGCGAATGGGAATGAGGTAACATTGAAGGATTATGCAGGAAAGGTGATTTTGCTTATCAATTCAGCGACAGAATGCGGTTTTACGCCGCAGTATGATAAGTTACAGGACCTTTATGAGAAATATGGAAGCGACGGATTTGTCATTTTGGATTTTCCTTGTAATCAGTTCGGGCATCAGGCGCCCGGCACCAATGAAGAGATTGTCAGTTTCTGTGATTCCAGATACGGCATTACTTTCCCGATATTTTCCAAAATAGAAGTGAATGGAGAAAACGAGGCGCCGCTGTATACTTATCTGAAATCCCAGAAAGGGTTTGCGGGTTTTGATTCCGAGCATCCGCTGACGCCGATGTTGGAAAGCGCACTGGGCAGAATGGATCCGGGTTATGCGTCAAACAGCGACATTAAATGGAATTTTACAAAGTTTCTGATTGACCGTCAGGGGAATGTGCTAGAGCGTTTTGAGCCGACTGCGGATATGGATATGGTGGAAGAGAAAATTGCAAATTTGTTGAAACAAGAAACAGTCATGGAATACATCTATAAGACACAGGATACCTGCTCCAGCGAAATCAAGCTGAATATCCGCGGTAATGTAATTACCAATGTTTCTTTTACAGGCGGCTGCAACGGAAACCTGAAAGCGATACCGCGGCTTGTGGACGGCTGGACCGTGGAAGAGATTGAGCAGAAACTCTCAGGCGTACTCTGCGGGCGCAGACCGACTTCCTGTGCAGACCAGCTTGCCAAAGCCTGCCGGGCAGCATATGAAGCGCAACTGGCAAAAGGATAAGCGGGCGGGCAGCAGGATGTATGAGGATAGGTTGAAAAATCAGAGATTTTTCAACCGCGAATTTGTGCCTTGCGGCTACAAATGTCGCAGGCTGAGAAAAAGACATGGTTATTAGTATGAGGAGTTGAGAGACGATGTCCGAGAATCAATATGATTGCTTAAAACTGGAAAATCAGCTATGTTTTCCACTCTATGCCTGTTCCAAAGAGGTCATCAGAAGATACAAACCCTATCTGGATAAGCTGGATTTGACCTATACCCAGTATATCGCAATGATGGTTATGTGGGAAAAAAAAGAGGTAACGGTCAAGGCGCTTGGGGATTGCCTTTATCTGGACTCTGGTACGCTTACCCCGCTGCTGAAAAAGCTGGAAGAAAAAAAGTATGTAATAAGGCAGCGTTCCAAGGAAGACGAGCGCAATCTGATTGTTTCGATTACGCCGGAAGGGGAAGCCTTAAAGGATGAGGCGGTTTCGATTCCGGCAAGTCTTAGCGCCTGTGTGAATGTAGAGCCGCAAGAAGCGCAGTTATTGTATCAGCTTTTATATAAGCTGCTTTCAGGGCTGGGGAAATCACCCCAGCCTTAAAAGGGGCTTTCATTGTTTAGGATTTAACTATTTAGGACACGCCGGATTTCCTGACAGAGTTTATCCGTATCAATGGGTTTGGCCACATGACCGTCCATGCCGGCGGCAAGACAAGCCGCAATATCCTCGGCAAAAGCATCTGCCGTCATTGCTATGATGGGGATATTTTTTACATAATCCCGTGAGGATTTGCGGATTTCCATCGTGGCGTCCCTGCCGTTCATGATGGGCATTTGGACATCCATCAGTATCAAATCATATTGATTATCCGCTGCATTTTGCATCATTTCTACAGCCATCTTTCCGTTTTCAGCATGTTCGGTCATAACCCCGAACATACCAAGTATCTCGCTTGCGACTTCCCAGTTAATGTCGTTATCTTCGGCTATGAGGATATGCAGTCCTTTGAGATCCTCGTTTCTGGACTCCGCAACCACAAGGCTTCCTTCTTCGGCTTTGAGTAGATGTCCTATCTTTTCGGACAAATACGACTTAAACAAAGGCTTGCATATAAATCCGTCTGCACCGCTGTTTTTCGCCTCTTCCTCGATATCGGACCAATCATAGG
>JAMPHJ010000118.1 GCA_023663465.1 Muribaculaceae bacterium
TGTCGTATAGACCGCATACACGGTCATATCCGCCGTGATGTTGGCAAATACTGCCAGACTTTCGCCCTGCTCATCTGCATACCAGTCGCTTACTGCACTGTCTTTGGACGGCACGGCAGGAATATTCGTCAATGTCCCGCCATAGTCCACAGAAATAGTATCATAAGTTTCTCCGTCCACAATGAAGGTCACTTTGATCTGGTATGCGTCTATCGCTGCCGGTTCACTCGGCTCACTGGCAAAATTAGAGCTTCCTGCTTTTACCCGCACGGTGTAGCTTCCGGGTGCAAGCCCTGTAATCTCTCCGCTGCCGTCTGCGCTCCTGGTTTCCCATGTCCTGCCGCCGTCTGTGGACACTTCATATGTCGTGCCTGCCGTCAGTCCGGTCAGTTTGCCCGTACCGCCTGCTGTCTGCACATCCACACCTGTCGGCGTCGGTTTATCCGGTCTTGCCGGAATGGAAAGGCTCTGTGCCGTGCTGTCCGTGGTCTCGCTGCCGTTGCCCTTCTTAACGATGCTGACAGTCTTGCCAAGCCATTTCTCTGCAATCTGAATACGCCCCTCATCATCTGCCGTAAATTCTTCGTAAGCCGGGACTGTCCCATTTACAGCAATGCCTATTTTATACAGTCCGCCCGGTACAAGACCTGTCAGTTCTTCTTCCCGGTAATCAATCGCCGCCGTCGGCTGTTTCTCCGGTCCTTTGACCTTGACGGTAATCTTTTCTGTCAACGTATTTCCCGCATTGTCGGTGGCAGTGATCTTTATCTCCGTGATCCCTGTCGATATCTCGCTATCCTCAATATCAAATTCTATCTCCGATTTTATGTCAGCCCCACTTGTATAATCAGTCGTTTTTTCTTCGCCATCCCCGACCTGATAGGTAACAGATGCGATTCCCGCCGAGATTGCATTTCTGGTATCGTCTTTTACCGTGACATGAATATCCTCTGCGGTATCATAGTACTCCGTCTTTACATTGGTGGTAATGACAGGCGCAGTGTCCTCCACAATCACACCGCCGCCCGATGCGCCTATGGTCACACTGTCAGCGGTATTGCCCGCCGCATCCGTACAGGAAATGGTGATCGTTCCCTTAAAGTCGGCACTAAACTTAATCTGTGCCCCCCCATTCTTCACATCTGCCGTCCCTGTCACTGCTGTGCCGCCATCCGACGTTGATGTATAAGTGATCTGCGCCACGCCGCTTCCTTCGTCCATAACAGGCACATGGATAATCAGGCTCTTTTTGCCGATGATCCAGTTCCAGAGGTTCGCCGCCTTATTCTCATAAGTAATGGCACCGATGACGGGTTTTGCCGTGTCCAGTCTGACCGTAAACACAGCACTTTCCCCGGAAGTATTGCCCGCTGCATCTTCTGCCTTAAAGCGATAACTATGCTCTCCTTCCTTTACTCCCGTATATGTATAATCCACTTCCGCGCTGCCTGTAACATTGTAAAAATCCGTGACCTGCCGGTATTCGCCGTTATCCACGCTTACCCACAGTTTAGCCACGCCTATATTGTCAGATAAGGTGAGCGGAATTGTTTTCTGCGTGTCTGTCCAGTCTGTCGGCAGAACCGTACCTTCTTTAAGCACAGGGGCGTCCGGCGCCGTTTCGTCCGCCCAGCGAGCATACAAAGTCATATTTTTACTAACTTTATCTGTCTCAAAATTCCACAGACTTCCGCCTGTCTCTTCCGTATACCAGCCCTTCCATGTATAATGCATACCCTCACGCTCAGGCTCAGCGGGTTTCGTCAGCAGCGCATTCCCGACTGCAAGCTGCGATGCCGTTTCCGTATCCGTACCTGTTTCAAAAGTGACCTCGTATACATTAAGGTTTTTTGTCTGCGTTTTGCCGGAACCGGTCTTAAGCGTAAACTGATACTTTCCCTTTTCAGTCACCTTGTACTCAGTCTCTTTGGCAATTTTTTCATCTGCACTTCCTGACGCTGCCGTAAGTGCGGTTATTTCATTGCCACCCACTTTGACACTACCGCCGGAGATGCCGTACTCCGCTTTTACGGAAACGGAAAGCCCTTCGCTTTTGGGTACGCCTATATCAGCACAGGTCACACTCAGGCTGGGCGTCTGCGTATCAATCCTGATCGGTCCGATAAAGCCTTCCGTCATGTTCCCTTCTCTGCCGACAGCATCGTCTCCTGCCTTATCGTAAATTTTATAATACACATACCAGACGCCGTCCTTATTTACTGTTATACTGCCTGTCGTAAGTTCAGTAAGATCCTCTGTCGGTTTTTCGCTATCCGTATTTACGATCTTATAATATTTCTTTCCCACGCCGCTTTCGCTGTCGCTTGCCGACAAAGTGATTGTCTGTTTACTTGTCTTCCAGTCGGCAGAAACTGTCGATGTAGTTACCGTCGGCGAAGTCCTGTCGATATATCTGACCTCCACCGTCGCCGTGTTTTCTGCACCGTAAACCGTATCCCGCACTTTCACCGTATAAGTACCATTCTGCGTTGCCCAGATCTGGCCGCTTGTCGCATTGGTTCTTGCCTTCGTGCCGCCCGGCAGGATTACTTCGTAATTTTTCCCTGCATAATTCTGCAACGCCCATTCCAGCGTAACCATGTCGTTCGTCCATGCTGTCGGTGCTCCGGTCAGCGTAATCGTCGGCGGGGTGCTTACTACCTGCGTCTGTTTGATCACGGTGTACGCCGCGGATTTCGTGGTATAGGTATACCCGACATTATCCGTGACTTTCAGGTGCAGATATTTCGTGGTTTCTGTACTCTCTGTTGCCGTATAGGTAAGATGCGCCGTTCCTGATGCAAGCGTTGTCCATGATGTAGGTGTAGTCTGCGTGTTTGTCCATGCATACTGCACCGTTTTTACGCCCGACTGACTATCCGCATAGGTAATGGGCAGGGTAATTTTCGTATAAACGCCGTCTTTTGCCGTCGATTCCGTACCGCTTTCCACGGGCGCGCCAATGGACGCAGTCGGACTCGTGCGGTCGATTTTTTCCACAGATATACTCTGCGTAATCACATCGTCGCCCGCCGTGAGTTTGAAAGTATAATATCCGTTCTCCGTTACGGTGACGCTGCCTGCATTCGCCGCCAGTGTTGTCCATGCGCTATCCCCGCTTTTTCGATAAGCAAGCGTTTCCGCACCGGACGCCTTTATGGTAATAGGTCTCTGCGTTGCCCAAGATGTATTATTTGTACTGACTGTGAGCGTCGGTTTCGTACTGCCGGCTGCCGGACTGCTCTTCGTTCCGAAATCCACATAGGCAGACTTATACACAGTGGCTCCTGTCGTATTATAAGTTCCTATCACATGAAGATACCATTTGCCGTTGCTGCTGCCGCTGCCCGCTTCCTTCCTGATGGAAAGGGAAAGTCCTGTGCCTTTCGCAGATGTCACTTCCGCGGCGGAGGCTTCTACCCAGCCACTCGCCGGCATAGCAGCAGAATCCGACCACACATAGCGCAGACTGTCTGTATTTGCTTTATCAGCCAGTACTGTCACCTGAACCGTACCGGTTCCGTTCGCAACGCCCTTAGGCGTCAGTGTGAAATTTGGCTGTGCGGTATTCACGGAAGCTGCCGTATCACCGCTGCCGCTTGTTGTAGCCGTAGTGGAAGTATTATTGCACATATCCTTGATACGGTCAGGATTCGTGAAACTGTTCACCTTTAAAGCGCTCTCGGCATTCGCCGCCACTGTCCCCGTAAAATACAGCACATTGGTATCCGCACCGCCCGCATAGCTTGCCGTTCCCCACGATGTGTTCACCGTGATACCGTTAAGGTCGCCGCTGTTTTTTTGGTCTACGATTTCATCGAAGATCAGGGATACCGTAAAGGTATCGCCCACCTTATAAGTGCCGCCCGCCATAGGCGCGACGCCGAGAAACTGGGGCTCTTTACTATCCCGCAGCCAGAAGTGGTGTTTTACTGTCTGCGTCACCCATTTATCGCTATTACTACCGCTTGCACCATAGCCAACCACCATATTCTCCTGTGTAATGTCAAAAACAACACAGTTATCCTTTATGCGTGAATCATCCTGCACCACATTATCTGGCTTTCTGGCGCTCGCAGAAGTATAGGGAAACGTATAACTGCAATAATATTTATCGTTACCACTACCTTCATGGTCAAACTGCGCCACATAATACGTCGTGGAACGCTCTCCCTTGATATCTCCTTTATACGGATATATCTTCGTATCAAGAGCGGCACCCGGCGTAATCTGGATTATCTGATAACCTTCATTTTCCTCTCTTGCCTGAAAGGTAAGCTGATAATATAAATTTTCCGCGGTATTTGTCCAATAATTTCTAATTGATGGCAGCAACTGTTCTTTGATAGAAATATCTTCCTTTGCTGTATCATACGCCTTCCCGTCTGTCCAGCCCAGTCCATCGTCATCATAATCGCCTCTCGTTGTCTCTCCCTGCGGACCGTTTATCGTCTGTTCATTATAAATACTCCTGTCCACCGTATAGTTGCTGCCCTTCGTCATCGTCCGCGTTGCGCTGACGGTATCTCCCAGCGTGCCGCCGCCTGTCACGCGGTAGATTTCCACCTGATAGGTACGGTCTGCATTTGTATAAGCTGTGGCGGGTTTGCTGCCATATGCCGTATTCACACCCTGTTCCGTCACCGTAATGGTCTGCGTCGTCACGCCCTCGGCAAAGGTAAGCGAACCATACTTATGCGTAAAATGCGTACCACCCACCGCCGAACCGTTGACCGTGCGGTAATAGACGGTCTGCGCGCCCTCGCTTCCGCCGGTTCTCGTGACCGTAAACGTATTGTTTCCATTATTTTTTATCGTAAATGTCCCGTATGCAGGCAGACCGATGCCGATTGTGATCTCCTCACTGTAATAGGTCACGCCGCCCGCCGTGACATAAGCCCTGGCATAATAGGTCACGCCTTTTTGCAGATTGTCCGCGGTTACGGAAATGACATCATCCGCTTTATTGACCGGAGTAGTCGTCGTTTTTTTCCCATTATTTACGGTAAGCGTGGGAGAATTCATGATTCCCCAGACAAAACCGCTCTCTGTAATGGCGTCATCACCCGGATTATTCAGGGTTGCCGAAAGGTTTTTCGTGCTCTGTGTAAAGACAGGCCTGGAAATATCCACATACGACACCACTGCTACCACACAGGTCTTAGTCGTCGTATTACCCGCCTTATCTGTCACCTTTACCGTAACATTCTTGTTGCCTACGGTTGCGGCAAGATTCTTGCTGACCGTTACCGTAACGCTGCACTCTTCCACCGGTTCATTGTCCGTAATGGTCAATGCGTCCCGTACCGCCTTTTCCACATTGGCATCTGACGTGCGTGTCATAACCTGTACCGGCGTATAGTCCACGGTCGGCGGCTGCACATCTTTCCACTGCGCCTGAAGCTTCAGGGAACTCTGCATAGAAGAAGTGACTGTCACGCCTTTCGCATATGTTGTTCCGGTCTCGGTATCCTTCCAGTTTACGAAGGAATATCCGCTGCGGGTCGGTGTCTGCGCAGACAACGTGCACTTTTCACCTCTCCACACGGTCTGAAGCGCCGGCAGATTGCTCACGCCCTCGCCGTTTCCATCATAGGTTACCACAAACGGGCATACAAAATTTGTAATAATCTTATTGCCTTCACTGTCTGATACCGTGATAATGACCTCATCAGAAGCCGGATCGGGAATCTTCACCGTGTAGCTGCCGGTATCCAGTGTCAGACTCTGACCATTGTTATATGCGACCCTGACGGTATAATCTTCCGATTTTTCAGAGCCTTTCTTTTCTATGTCGTTTAAGGAAGCCGATACATCCGCATAAGAAAGATGCTGTTTCTCATAAGTATAGGCGTAATACGGCCCGCAATTCCGTGCGCCGCCCGCCCAGCAGAAATACCTGTACTCCGTAGGCGTTCCCGAATCAGGTACCTGATAAAGCCCTCCCCCCTTGCAGTCGTCAAAGTCATTCCCCGGCGTAACCACTTCTACATAGACTTTCACCTCGGCAGAATCCCCGTACCACGACTTTATACAGTCGCCGGAACGGTTTGACTTATCCGTAGCCCGCAGGATTGCCCCGGAACCCAGCGCAGCGACCGCATCCCCATAGCCATATATCCCTTTTAAGAAAGCATAGGTCTCACCCACCGTAAAGGAAGTCGTCTCCACAAAACTATGATAGATAAAAGCCTCCCCTTCACCGGAAACCCTCCGCAGGGAAACAGCGCCCGACGCCTTCGGTGCCGCCGCTCGCATACTGAAAAATACCGGTTCTATGTCTTCCACTGCCGCTAAAGCATCCGCAATGCCGCGCTCCATTTCTCCCAGCACATATTGCAGCCACGCATCGTCCTCATCTTCCTCAGTCAAAGCGGCGAGCAGTTCTTCATAATCCGCAATAAACGAAAGGCGGGTATCCGCGTCCATCGCACAGATGGCGGCGTAGATTTCATCGTCCGTCAGTCCGGCAAAATATTTCTCCAGAATTTCTTCCATGATTTTTCCGGCGGCAGTAAGCGCCATGTTTTTCCTGTCTTCTACTACCGTTACCGCAATCTCCGGCAGGCTGACGCCGTCTGCCAGGATACAGCCTTTTGGCAAAATGGGCGTGAAGGTATAGCGCCCCTTCATCTCACTGTCATAAACGGGCGTAGATTCCCATGTGATATTTTCTATTACAATCCGTTTCTCCGCTGTATTTTCTTCCGTATGCACCATCGGCTTGTCTGTATCAGCCGCCGTTTTGCCTTTTAATGCCGCCACGGCAACTACATTCTCAGTCTGATATTCGGGCATGGCGGCTGCGCCGGACTCTGCGTCAAGTGTCCCGTCAGCCATGCTGCCGTCGGGCTTTTCGCTGGCTTCCGGCTTTTCTTCCGATATTTCTTCTGCCTGCTCTTTTCCCGATATCTGATTTTCTTCCGGTATTCCTTCCGCCGCCTGCTCTTCTTCCGATGTTTTCTCTTCTTCTGATACTTGCTTTTCTTCTGATGCCTGTTCTTCCTGCGTCCCTTGTTCTTCTCCTGCGGCGTCTTTATCATCACCTGTCTTTTCTTCTGCGTTTCTATCTTCCGTCCCGTTCACCGCTACGCTCACACACGCCTCTAATCTATCTGGCAGATTTAATTCAAAAAGCTCCGTTCCTACGGGTACAGTCTGTCTGCTTACATCTTCCGTGAGTCCGGCAAAGCCTGTGATTATTGTATCTTCCTGCCCTTCTTTCGCATAAACCAAAAGTGTCTCTAATATATTCGGATATGATGTAATAAGCAGGCTTATGCTAAGCAGTAACGCTATGCCCCACAACCACTTCCTTCTCTTTGATTTTATCCATGCACGCTGTCCATCCATAGCTTATGTACTCCTTTCGTATTCTGCTTATGCTTTTTCTGGACTGATTATCGTGCATTTAAAAGCTCTTTGCAATATTTTGGGTATGCATCGCACTTTTTTGGGTATGCATTGCACTTTTTCGTAGGTTTTCGTGTTTTCTTTCGGCTCCTTTTTGGCTCCCCAATAGAAATATCCTTAAATCTCTCATAAACAAACAACCTCGTTATAAAATAACTTCTCTCATTGTCTGTCTCAAATTCCGGCATTGGTGAGCCGTTTGCCTCCAATGCATCCAGTATTTTCTTAAATTCAGTATTTCTGCCTTCTGTCAAATGCAATTCTTTCAAAAAATCACCAATTCTGCGATTTCTATAGCGACGATTTGATACCCGATAGTTCTTTAATCCCTCTATAGTTATGGAAAAAACTTGTCTGGTTCCATGCTGAAAAACATCAACCTTACATTCTTAGGTTTAGCATATTCAGGCAGGGTACTGATAATATTCATGTCCTGACACGCTTCAATAAAATCCCCTGTTCTTGATTTTTCATACAGCGAACTTTTGACCTCTTTCAGATAATTCTGAACAAGGGTTATATTTAAATCAGATATCTCTGCCTGATGATTTACGCGATCATCAAATGGAACTCTATTTGCAAGATTAAACAAGTCCTTTTCTTCCTTATCCGACGGCTCCACCGACAGGGGTACGCCCTGCCGACACGCACTCCTTTATGTCCCTGACAATCAGCTCATTCCGCATATCATTATTATGAATGTATGCGCCTCCCCGCCTGCCGCTCATCTGCGATTTCATATGTCATTTTTGCCTGTTCCATATTTTCAATCAATGGATCGTATAAACCGCGCGGTATTTCTATATAGCCGCTCAAGTGATCCTGCCCCAAATATATCCGGCTGGCTGTATCATAATTTGAAATGCCAATCGCTTGATTCTTATAGTAAACAGGATTGCTTATCGCTGCCATCCTGCGGATCTTATTCTGCAGCGCAGGCTTCAGATTGGTACTATCAACATATATCCCATTTGATAAAGTAATGCGCATTTTCCCATCCACATCCATGGATGAAAACCTTCTGCTTTTCTCCCAAGGCTTCTCTCTATCCCCGTCATTTTCTGCGGTGTCTATATCTTCTATATAGGATGCCCACTCCCTCATTTTTGTCTCAATAAATTCCTCTGAAAGCCGCGGTTTGCTCCATAATATTTCCCATTGATTTGGATAAGCGTTCCAGTTGCTGTCTATAAAAGCACTATTCCCATCTTTTAATGCTTTTCCCTGCAGCGGAAGGGCAATCAGGTTTCCCACTCCACCTCCCGGAAGCATGTCCTGCGCCGGAAGCATTCGATCGTAATATTTGAATGATTTCAGATTTACCTATTCTGCACCTTTATCCAATAGTGCAGTACCAAATCTCCTCACCAGTGCTGCCGAAATTGGTTTATCAAAAAAAATCCAGATATGCGCCCCTCGCCCGTACTTTTCTTCTCACTTCTTTTTGCGTATACATCCTGCCTGCCCCAAAATCTGGAATAAAACATAACTGCCATTTTTTCTGTAATCACATCTGGAAACAGAATCCTCGCTCCCTGGTCCGGATCAAAATCGCATAGCTCATCCTTGGCCTGTAACCGCATGATTTCCTGTTGATAGGAAATCCCCGCACGATCCAAAATATTTTTTAATACTCAAACTTCGCACATAAATTTTAGCTATGCACCTTGAAAATTCAATATCTGGC
>JAMPHJ010000119.1 GCA_023663465.1 Muribaculaceae bacterium
CGGGTAGCTCCTCTCTATCGCCGCAAAAGCACTGAAGCTTTTCATTACCTATAATCTATCACGCATCTTCCATATTGTCAACTGCTTTCCTGCCCTTTTCCGCCAGCGAATTCTCACCAATAATATTTTAAAAAGAAGAGCAAAGAAGAGTTCGTATGCAAAATTTAATTTTGGCACTTGACAAAACCGCCATATGTCTATAAAATATGTATTATAAAGAAATGAGTTTTTCGACCGTACAGCTATTGCTCAAGCGGCTTGCTCGTTTCTTTTTTTGTCCTTAAAACATCATACAGATATAATTTCCCATCTTTTGCGTGGCGTACCAGTATCCTTGCCAAAAACACATTATACCTGACCAGTTCCATGTTATCGTCATAAACGGGTATTGCAAAACGTGTGTCATACCGATACCAGCCAAATTTTGCGTCTGTATTATGTTTCTTTGCGTAGTTTTCCGCAAATGTCTTGTTCGTGGCAATTTCTATCATCTCTTTGATGACGCTCACGGAATTTGCCTTTGCGTACAGGTTTGCTCCCCGCAATGCCTTTGTGTCTTTGGAATGTGCAAATTCATCAGGAAAATCCGTACCTATGTATACACAAAATTCTTCTTTATCCGACAGCTACATTGTACTATGCCCGTCCATATAATTTCAATTAAAAATCCATGAAAAACAATTCTTTTTCTTTTTTCATAAAATTTCAATAGCATGAAACAATGGATATTAACCAGAAAAAGGTCGCAACTATATAAGGAAAGCATTTGCTAATATAAAGCTTTACGCTTTTTACATAATCTGCTATGATTAGCATGTAACAATCGATGCTGATTAAAGAAAGTAGGCGATGACATGACTGAAAGTGAAATGATAAAAATATCAGTTGAAGAATTTGCAAGGGTACAAAAATATATGCTATTAATTGAAAACAAAGAATCAGCAGCATATAAAGAAATTAAAGGTCGGTACATTGAACTAAAAGTTATTTTAACGAAAGCAGACGTTAACTTGACAGAATTGGACACAATCAAAGAATAATGATTAACGACTAATGTAATTTACCAAATCATAATACATATCCATGCGATTAATGCGCATAGGAAAGGATAAACGATAATACGGATGATCTGGCTTTTTAAGTTAAAACCGTACTTGTGAAAGCTCTCACATACATCTACCTCTGGATAATAGCGCTGAAAGAAATGGGTACGGGTCACCAGTAAAAAGTCAAAGCAAATCATATCATATGCCTTATAAGCATACAGTATCGTCAGGAATCTTGCAAAAAACTGCCAGAATCCAAAATCGTTTTGCACGCCGTTCCATACAGCCAGAACCGCGGCTGTTATAAGCATCAGCAAACTTAAAATTAAAAGCGCCCATCCAAGCAGATGCTGTCCTTTGAACCGTTCCGGTTTGGGTTGTATCAGTTCCTGCGCATCCTTGGGCGCAGAGCCGAAAAACCGCTTATCCTGCACCAGCGCAACCGCTGAATACAGCATAAGGGTAATTCCGCCTATCACAAGTAATGAAAGCAAAAGTGTTACCATATTAATAACCATGCTCCTTCCTTAACGCTTCTATCATATCCGCAAACAGCTCCGGTTTCAGCAAGACCAGCCCTGCATGACCGAGCTTTGGCAGGATTTTAAATTCCGTATCAGGAAATTTCCCCTTCATATATTTGATATCCCATGCCCTTTCCTTTTCTTCGCCGTCTGCGTACCAGTAATGGATATTTGTAGACATTCTGGGAAGCGGGTCTGGAACTTTATAATTATTGCAGGAGTCGAATGTCCGCCACAGGGTTCTTTTGCTGCTTTGCTTCAGGATATCCGCCACATACTGTATCTCTTCTTTGGAATAATCATCCGGGGAAAATACTTTCCCTAAAAGTTTCACGCCTCCCCATTTTCCAAACATTACCATGACAAAATCCCTGACGGCAATCAGTCTGGTAACAATCCACGGGAGCTGATATGGCGTGATACCGCCGTCCATAATACAATGGTCGATACGGACTGCATTTCCAAGAGCGACCATTAGGGCAATGGAACCGCCCATAGAGCATCCATAAACCGCATACAGCCTCTCATATCCATGTTTCTGAAGCCATGCGTTCAATTCACCCGCTATCTGCTCCACACTTGTAAAATCACTCTCATCTTCCAAATCATAACCGGGCAGCGCGGGTATCATCAGATGATATTTCTTTTCCAGAAGCGGAATCACATGTTTAAAATAATCCCATCTTACAACAGACGGATGAATCAGAAGGATATTCTCTGCATTTTCTTTTCCAACTTCATGAATTGTCATGGCTACGCCACTCCTTTTTTCTTCTCTGCCCCGGCAAAAGGCTGTGCCAAAACCTTATGCCCCTGTTCTTGCAGCCGCCATTGCTTATTTACCAGATTCAGTTCTTCCGTAATACAGCCAATTTATTTGAGATATTTTTTACCGGCGGTATCCATCCGAACAGGCGGTATATGGGCATAATGATTTTCATGCCTTCCACAAGACTTTCGTCGCAGACCCAGGTATACCCCGGAGCAAGCAGTAACTTCATGGTTTTAGTTAGTAATAGCTAACTGTATAGCAAGTAAAAGCGGCTACGTTAGTTAGTAGCCGCTAACTGCTTTTAGTATACTCTCCTTCCCTAACACTTGTCAATAGGGGCGCTTATATGCTGCAATTTTACCATGTGGGGATAGACCGTGCCTGTGTTCATCAGTTCGTCGGGCGTTCCCTGTTCTGCAACTGTTCCGTCTGCAAGTACGACAACTTTGTCCGCGCCGCTTACAGTACGCATACGGTGGGCGATAACAAGCACCGTCTTATCTTTTATCAGTCTGGATAAGGCCGCCTGTATCAAGGTTTCGTTTTCCACATCGAGACTTGCTGTTGCTTCGTCTAACAGGATAATCGGAGCGTCTTTTAAGAAAGCGCGGGCGATGGAAATACGCTGCCTTTCCCCGCCGGATAACTCGCAGCCGTTTTCCCCTATCATACTGTGATAACCATTCGGAAGTTTTGCGGCAAATTCTTCGCAGTTTGCCAATTTGGCAGCGGCAATGACTTCTTCATCCGTTGCGTCCTTGCGTCCTATTCTGATATTTTCCATGATAGTGTTATTAAACAGCGTTACATCTTGGAAAACGATAGCATATAAGGATAACAATGTTTCCGGCTCTATTTTGGAAATATCCATGCCGCCAACGGTTATTTTTCCACTACCTATATCCCAGAATCTTGCAGCAAGGCGTGATACCGTAGTTTTTCCGCCGCCGGAGGGACCGACTAAGGCTGTAACTTCCCCTTGTTTTGCAAGAAAGGACACATCTTTTAAAACCGTTTCTTCTGTATTGTAGGAAAAACCTACATGGTCGAAAACAATATCATATCCTTGGTTCGACAGTTGGCTGGCGCCGGTCTGGACAGGATGGTCAAGGATTTCATTCATGCGATCGATGTTGGTCCTGGTCGAAATGACCGCCGCAAGATTTTGCAAGGCGCCCTCAAGCGGAGCATATAATCTGGAAGCAACAAGCAGGAACATAAAAAACAAAGGGATGTCAATTTCACCGCGAATCAGCAAGGCAGAGCCTACCAGCGCAACCGTGGCAATCCCAAACTTTAATATTAAAGTGGAGGAAACGACAAACAAAGCCGTACCAAGTTCTGAAATAATGTGCCGCTTTTCCGCATTGTCAATTTTCTGGTACAAGCCTTTCAGATAATTTTCTTCTGCGTTATAAGCCTTTAAGTCCTGCAAACTTTCGAGGCACTCCTGCACACCATCTTCCAACGCGACATTTGCAGCCATAAACCTGCGGTTGAAATACTCCTGGATACGGGCGGAAAAAAGGGTAATCGCAAAAGCAATCGGAAGAACCCAGACTGCCGCAAGCGCCATACGCCAGTCGTAAACAAAAAGGCCAACTCCAATCAAGGTTGTCGAGATTAAAGAACCTGCCAGACCGGGGAAATAATGGGAAAATGCCTGTTCCAGCGTCGCACAATCCCCCATGATGGCGTTGGTCAAATCCGCAAGGTCTTTTTTCCCAAAAAAGGACAATGGTATTTTTCGCAGCTTTTCAGCTAAGGAAATCCGCCTTACCCCGCTTTCTACATAAGTTGCAAGATAAGTCGCGTTATACTGAAACCATGTGACGATAAAGATAAGGGCAAGGCAGACCAATGCGCCTATCGCATAAAAGGCAATACGCTTTCCGCCCATGTTCCCATTCATCATATCAAGCACAAAATAATACAAAAGTCCGACAGGAAGCATAAGCGATATGTCCTGTGCCACACAGGCAAGACAGCCTTTGATTAAATCAACCGCTCCCTGTCTCGATAATGCAAAACGTCTTTGCAAAGCCTGAATCAGTGATTTCCTAATCATGCCTTTCCCTCCATTCCATTTTCATTCGGGATTTTCCCCGCGGTTTCTGAGGAAATCCGCCATGCTGCCGCTTCGGAATAATTTTTCCACATGCGCGTAAATAATCCGTCTTGTTCTATCAGCTCATCATGTGTGCCGCTTTCAACAATTTTTCCGTCCTGCAATACATAAATACAATCAGCGTTTGCGATGGACGAAAGCCTGTGCGCAATCATAATAACGGTCTTATCTTTTGCAAGGACAGATAACGCCTGTCCCACGCGCACCTCATTGTCAGGGTCAGCGAAGGCGGTCGCTTCATCCAGAATTAAGATAGGCGCATTTTTCAAAATGGCGCGGGCAATGGCTATTCGCTGCTGCTCACCGCCTGATAAATATACGCCGTTTGTACCGACAACGGTATCAACGCCATTTGGCAATTTTTCAATAATATCCATACATTGTGCCGCTTCAAGAGCATTGACGGCTTCTTCGCGTGTAGCTGCAGGCTTGCCCATACGCACGTTTTCTAAGATAGATGTTTTGAGAAGACGGCTGTTTTGAAACACGAAAGACACTTTATTCATCAGTGTTTCTTTTGGGATATTCCGTATGTCCATATTCCCTATCAAAACCCGCCCTTCCATCGGGTCAAAAAACCTTGTCACGATATTAGCAAGCGTGGTCTTACCACCGCCGGAGGGACCAACCAGGGCAATCGTCTGCCCCGACGAAATGGATAAGGAAATATCATTTAGCGCATTGCTTTCACCGTCGTAACTGTAACTAACATGTTCTAATGTGATAGAATTATCAGACGGCGCATTATTGACCGAAGCAGTCATTCTCGTGTTTTCTGGAAGAGGACTTTCACCCAGCACTTCGTCAATTCTGCTGATGGCGTCGCCCACAATCATTGCGTCCTCACTCATATACATGAGTTTCGTTAAGGTGATTCCAATCACAGGGGTAATGACAATGTAAAAGATAATATTTAACAGTATTTCGTTTGTTACGCCGCCCCTTGTAAAAAGAACACCTCCGGCAATCAAAAATGCAAACACACCGTTGATTGCAGTCGTATAAAACATCATAGGCAGACGTAATGAATTTGTATAGGCAATGACCCATTTTTCGTAATTGTCAATCGTGGCTTTAAAGCGTTTGAAAGAAAAGATTGTCTGTCCAAACGTTTTTACAACCGGCACACCCCTTACATATTCCACCGCTTCATTCGACATATCCGCAAGTGCATTCTGATATTCTCGCATTTTCTGTTCCATGTTTTTTCCGGTCATTGACATCATAATCAGAAAACCGAGCACGACAGGAACCAGACTTAACAGACCTAAGCGCCAGTCAAAGACAAGCAGTAAGCATAAAAGCCCGACGGGCGTAGCTATCGCGCCCGCTTTATCGGGCAGCCTGTGGGCAAGATATGTTTCCGCCGCATTGCTGGAAGTATTGACGATTCTTCGCAGTTTTCCGCTTCCATATTTTTCTGTTACGCCAAGCGGCAAAGCCGTTATGTGCTGCATAAGCTCTTTTCGGATATTAGAAGCGATGCGGAACGCGCTTATGTGCGAACACATCAAAGCGGCTATATAAATAAGAATAGATACCGCCGCAAAAAATACAGCAGACCAGCCGTAACGCGTCACATTCTGCGCCTGTGAAAAGTGCGGGGAAACTTCCAGTATGTCATGAATGATGCGCCATATGTACCAAAAAGGCACAAGCGCAAGCAGCGCGCTCATTGCAGACAATACCCAGGATAGATAGGTCAAAATTTTATATGCTCCGGCATAACCCATCAACCTTGATAAATGAGACTGTTTTTTCATGAGTAAACCTCCTTGTCATTCATTTTAGTTAGTTTAGACTAACCCATCTATAAATATAATAGAAAGCATTTGCTTCCTATTCGTTTCATAAATGCCCATGTGGTGCAGCTTTGCCTTGCATCACTGCACCCCATAAACAATCCCTTTCTGAAAAGAAAGATAAATCGGCAGTCCTGCCGCAAAATTCAGGAATCCGCCTGCCGCCAGACAAAGCAATGTCAACGAAGCCGTACCGTATGAGACAATCTGGCAAATCCCAATAATGCCTCCCGCAAGTCCTGCAAAAACGGTCAATCCGAAGCTCCAGTCTTTCTGGCGTTTGGTAGCAATTTCCTTTTCATGTATGATGCTTAAATAGATGACATAAGCCACACCGCACACAACAAAATATAAATCAATAACCGTCATGTAATCCAATATACTGTGCAGTCCGTTATCCCAAAAATAAACCACACCTGCAATCAACTGCATCAGCCAGCCGGCATCACAGATAAGCGCCAAAATCAAAAACGGAACATCCGGCATCATCGCCGTGTAGCGTATGCCTTCTTTTCCTTCCCGCTGAAGCTGCTTAATATGTTCTTCCATCACAAGCCTTTCGGCGTGTAAAATTTCTCTTATCTTTTTCATGGTTTTTCCTCTTTTTAAGATAGGTTAGTCTACGCTAACCTCTTCTAAGAATAGCATACGATGGGAAGTATGTCAAGAAAGCATTGATTATTGCCCTTTATTTGCCGTGCTGTAACGCTATCTGCGCCACGGAATACACCGGTTTACCCGGCGTAAATATTCTTCATATTCCCTGCCGTACAGGTTTTTCAGCCATTTTTCTTCCGTGCATTTCATCAATACGGTCATAAATATCCAGTAGAAAAAGAATAAGGGCAGAAAAAACAGATTCCCGGCAATCATAAGCGCACCCGTACAAAAAAACATAAAAGCCGAGTAAATTGGATTTCTTACCAGCGCATAGACGCCCGTGGTTGCCAGACTGTTTTCCGCAATATGGCTGTCTATCTTGGCGTGGAACATCGCCCCTGCCCAGAGATAAATACCCAGCAGAATCAGCAGGATTCCGATAACAAACAGCGGGATTTTCAAAGAAGCAACCATTCCCTTTTCAAATACCGCACATCTTCCTGCAATAACCGCGATTATCGTTACAACAATGATTACTGCAACATAAACCGGTCCTACTCCCATCATCGGGAGATGTTGTTTTTTCATGAATGCCATCCTCCTGCTATTTACAACAATTCTTAACTTCCTCTACCCACTGCTCAAGATAGCAGACCAGCAATTCCTCATGCTGCAGCTCATGGCGGCGTATGTCTGGATTTTGGAAATGTTTGTGATACCGTTCCAGATATTTTTCCCCCATTTTTACGGCATAAAAAATATGTACCACTGTACCGGGCCTCGCAATTCCATCCTCAATTGGCGTGACTAAATCCGAATAAAACTGATTCTTTATACTTTCCTGCTTCACAAAAGACATCCGGGTATTGCCCACACCGAACAAAGCCAGCATTTTATCATAATACTGTCTCTCATTTGCAGGCTTTTTCTCCAGTCGGCGCTGCATAAATCCGGGCAGCGTCCCTTTCTGGAACATCCCGGAAAGGACTTTGGCAATCAGCCAGCTCTTAAACCTGGCGGACAGCCCGGTTTCCTGATCCAAATCAGAACTGCCAAGAATGGCATGGTTAATCTGGATATTCCCCCGCTGCACCAAAAGCCCTATAAAACTCCCGCCCAGGGAACAGCCATAAGCCGCGTGTACTTTACCGCCGTAATTCTTCCTGACATAGCTTTCTATTTTTTCTGTTTCCGTCAGCATATCCCGGAAGATGGTGTCTTCCGTTTCATCAAAACCGTCATAAGATACACAGACGACATAAAACGCCTCCTCTAAAAGCGGGAGCGCTGTTTCAAAGTTTGTTCTCCAATGACAGCAGGTGCCCGGCAGCAAAAGAATCACCGGATTATTCTTATCTCCAAATTCATAAAATTTCATCGTCTTTCCTTTCCTAAAGATTGTGAAGCGATTTGGTTAGTAAAAACTAACTATATGTCAAGTAAAAACGGCTACGTTAGTTAGTAGCCGCTAACTTTTTCTAGTATACTCCTTCCATCGGACTCTTGTCAATAGGGACGCTCTCGCTTTCACGGAAATCAACTTTCACAAGTGCAGTACAATCATTCTAAATATTTCGCTAAATCATTTTTGACATCCGCAAGTGTTATAGATGCAAGTTCTTTTTCCATAGCGTCCTGAACCCGTTTCAGCTTATCGTCCAAAATGAAATGAATGTTTTTACCTACCGGACACTCCTTGTTCGGATTCTCATGAAAATGGAATAAAGTCTCATCTTCTACGCATTCCACCGCTCTGTAGATATCCAAAAATGTAATCTCATCAAGCGGTCTTGTCATTTCTACCCCGCCGGTACCTCTTTTTACTTTGAGCAGTCCGGCTCCTTTTAACTGGGATAGAATTTTTCTTATAATTACCGGATTCGTATTGATACTTCCTGCCAGAAAATCGCTTGTAATCTTCTTATCTGCCCCAAACGTATCAATGCAGGCAAACATATGAATCGCAACCGTAAATCTGCTTGAAATCTGCATCTTTATCACCTCTAAAGGTAATATTACGCCCTATTAATTGTAATGTCAATGGTTACATTTGTTTTTTTCTTCTGGGGAAACCCTTTATAAAGCACGGAAATCCATTTTCAGTCAGCTCTTTTACATTGAACCGGCAGGACAGATAGAAATCCCGCGAA
>JAMPHJ010000011.1 GCA_023663465.1 Muribaculaceae bacterium
CGGCGTTTTCACAGTACCTGCTTTTGGATTTGTATATTCTGTACAACTACACATTATTAAACTTCCGTTTCGCAATTACCTCACGCAATACTATGAGGTTAGTATCCATAAATATCTGGAAAATATACACAATCTGAGTGAAAAAATGGATGATTCCTTGTAAAAATACTATCACAGAATCTGCACGTTTGTAAACCCAGTGCAAAATTTGACGAAAATATTGCAATTTTTGTTCTCTTTCTATATAATATTTATGATAAAATTATATTTTCAACTCTTTTATCATCTTTTACAATTATCATCTTCTATAATAGGAAGGGAAAATTGCACAAATGTTCATGAAACTAGCACACAAAGAAAACTTTAAAAAAGTCATATGCCGAAGTCAATGCAGGCAAATATTTTGCGCTCTTTTTCACCCCCCCCCTAACAAAAAATATATCCTTCACTGCCCAAATCCCTGCCTAAGATGCGGGAATACCGACTAATCATTACTTAAAGGAGATAACATCATGAATCCAGAAGTTTTAAAAAGCGAAGAAAAAAGAATGAATCTCATTATGTTTGCATTCTACCTTGTGATACCGGTTGTTGCGTTTTTGTTTGTATTATTTTTCAATGGCGGTTCTATGAAAGACAGCATCGCCCTGATTATGATCGTACTTAGCATACTGATTAAGATATTCGAGAAACCGCTTGGAAAATATGCGAAATATCTGTATGTTTCCATTATGCCGGTAATCGGGGCAGTCATCATTGTTGCGGGCACTCCCGGCGTCTTTGCCGCGATGGTGGAAGCTTATTTTCTCGTACTGATTTTAACGATTCCTTACTATGATTTATCCGTTGTCATCGTATATTCGGCGGTTCTCATCATCTCAAACTTAGCTACCATGCTAATCTTCCCGGAGCCGTTCCTTGTCATGGACCCCATCCCTATCTGGGTATTTATCGTTATGGTCTATGCACTTGCCGTCATGGTGGCAGTTTTGATTGTTACAAGAGCACACACGTTATTTATTGCGGTTGAGACCAAAGAGCAGGAAACGGAAGAAGTGCTTGAAAACGTGCGCACCGCTTTTGAGAGTATGCAGGCATCTTCCAGTGAAATCTATGACGCCTTACATAACTTTGAAGCCAGCGCGACAGAAATCGCTGCCTCCACCGAGGAAATTTCCAAAAGCGCTGACCAGCAGATTCAGCAGGTACAGGGAAGTCTTGATATCTTTGGCGATTTGAACGATAAAATTGCAAGCTCTGAAGACCGCGCCATCCAGACAATCGAAAACATCCAAAAATTAAAGGATAAAAATGAGCAAGGCATCGCTTCGATTACGGAACTTTCTGAGAAATTCCGGGAAAATACCGAAGCCACCAAAACGGCTTCCGAGGGCGTCACCTTACTGGCGCAGAAATCAAATTCCATCGGTGAAATCATCGAAAGCATCAGTCAGATTGCCAGACAGACCAATCTGCTTGCACTCAATGCAGCGATTGAGGCGGCAAGAGCAGGGGAAGCCGGAAAAGGGTTTGCAGTCGTAGCGGACGAAATTAACTCCTTATCCTCAGAATCCTCTGACGCAACCAAGAAGATTGATACGATTCTACAGGATGTCCTCTCTACGGTATCCGAAATCAACGGCGTCATGGATCATAACAACGTGATTGTAAGCGAATCCAGCGCCAAGTTAAACGACACCGTCGAAATTTTTGACGCCATCCTGCATTCGTCGGAAGAGGTTATCGAAATTATCAACCTGCTCAAAGAGGAGCTGGACCATATCGTCGCTATCAAAGAGCAGCTCTCAACCGCCATGCAAAGCGTGGAAGATATTTCCCAGAAGTCCGTGGAAAATACGAAAGAAATCAACGCCTCCACAGAAGCGCAGGCAGTGGGCATGGAAGCGATTATGAAGACAATGGAAAATGTACAAAGCAGTATGAGTAAACTTGCTGCTGTACTGAATGTCGAAATGCAGACTGTATCAAAATAATAGTACCCATGTCGCCTGACAGTAATATAACATTTGATACTTTATCATTTTCTCATCTAAATTAAAAGGTCAAAGCCGGTTATCCTGCCGGCTTTGACCTTTTTTATTCAATAACAATTGTTTCTAAATCCGATGCAAAGTCTGCCTCTTCACAACACACTGCAATCCGGTATCGCACGTTTTCCTGTAGACTGTCCGGCATATGGTATTCCTTCATAAAATAACTATTGTTATTTATGTTATGCCGCACCGATACACTGCCGTCCTCTTCTACGCTAATCGTAAAAGCGTCGAGCGGAAGAGACATGCCCAGTCCCGTTACTTTGAGGAAGCTCTCTTTCATCGTCCAGATTCTAAACATCCGCTCCGCCTGTTCTTCTATGGTCCCAGCCCTGCGTATCCAGGCAAGCTCTTCTTTCGCAAAAAAGCGTTCCGCCAGACGTTCTTTTCCACTGCGCACCCATTCGATATCATTCCCGACCTCAACGCCGCCAATGCTGCAGATTGCATAATGCCCGGAATGGGACAGGGAAAAATGTATATCGGGATAGTACCTAAAATAAGGCTTTCCCTGCGCTCCTACGTCGTATTCCATTATCCGCTCTTCCAGACCATAGTCTTGTAATGCTTTATGCAGGGCAATCCCCGCTCCAAGGCTTCTGTTTTTATCCTTCCAATGCTTCAACAGCGTAATTTTCTGCCGCCGGTATGGGGACACAAAACCGAGCGCCCGTTCAAAAAGCTTTTCATCTTCAAATTGTCTTACATCAATTATATATGTCCTAATCATAACTTCTTCATTTTCATTCTTCTGCCATAAGGCAATCCTCACAAATCCGGTAAGAATAGTCCCATGGAAGCGGTTTCCCGCAAAGATTACATTTTTTCTCAAACTGCTGCTTATTTTCCTGCAGACAAACACCGATGGCGCGCTGCGCGGCTTCCCTGTTGGCGTCCAGCATTTCCCTGTCAACTACCCAGTTCATCCTGCCCGCAAACTGGCTGTACAAATCCAGCTTCTTATAATAAGATTCCAGCTCTTCCAACGCGCCCCCGTTAGGATATGCCGGACAGCCCTGCTCTTTCGCCGGATTCTCACAGTATTTCAGCCACAGTCGTAAAACCTCTTTATCTTTGACGTCGAAAGGACAGGTAACCAGCGCAAGCACCCGTTTCTTATCCTGCAGCTGCCCCTGCGCCTTCCGGTAATTCTTCAGATAGCGGTATTTCCTAACGCTTTCCGCCATCGATATTTTATCATAAAAATCCGCGCCGCCCGCATTTTCCCAGATTTCAATAATCTCATCTAACTCCATAGGAATATCCAGCAGCACCTCCGGGAAACCGATTCGTGCTTTTTCCAGAGGATGAAACGCTTCTTTTAGTTTCTTGCCGATATACCCCACGTCCACGGCGGACTGCACATATCCGGTATCATAAAACCCGAAACGCCCCGCCCGTCCCGCAATCTGGCGGATTTCTTCTGAGCGTATGCGACGTTTTTCTGTTCCATCAAATTTAATCGTGTTCATAAACACAACCCGGCGTATCGGCAGATTGATGCCCATGCCGATTGCGTCCGTCGCTACCACGACCTCATGAGAGCCTTCCGCAAAAAGCTGTACCTGTTCCCGCCGCGTCTTCGGTGGCAGGTTTCCATAAATAACACTTGCTTTTATTCCCTGCATTTCCAATGCCGCCGCAATGGCAAGTACGTTTTTCTTGGAAAAAGTAATCAGTGCATCTCCTTTTTCCACATCTCGATTCATATCATATTTTTCCGGTATAAATTCCAGCTTCGTATTCCGCTCGTGATAGACCAAATCATAAGTATCCCCGCAGCGCGCAATCATCTGGATTAGCAGCTTCTCGGCAATCGGGGACGCGCAGACATGAATTTCCTGCGCGCGGATTCCCAAAATAGCCCTCGTCCAACTGCTGCCCCTATTCTCATCCTCTATCATCTGTGCCTCGTCAATCACGGCAATATCATAGATTTCCTTTAAATCCAGCACTTCTATCGTAGACGCCTGACAAAAGCTGCCCGGCGTCCTGATTTTTTCCTCTCCCGTAATCATGCTGCAGGGCACGCCCGCCGCCGTCATGGTGTCATAAACTTCCAACGCCAGCAGTCTCAGCGGTCCCAAATAAATCCCCTGATAAGCATGTTTCAGCCGCTGCAGCGCCTGATAGGTCTTGCCGCTGTTCGTCGGTCCGATGTGCAGGATAAAATTCCTGCGCATACTGCGCGCTTCCGGGTACTGTTTTTCCGGCTCCGCCTCCATCAGCTCCTCAATCCGCCGTCCCACTAAGGACATCATATAATCGTCCTTATAAATTTCATAGAGGGATTTTTCGCGCAGCAGTTTATAAACGCCTTCCGTCCTGATAATATCTTCCGCCGATGCAAAAGGCGCCATCGTCTGTAAAAAAGAGATATCCAGCCGAATCAGCTTGCGCAATACCTTCTTATATTTTCCCAGCAGTTTATACTCTTTATTAGAAACCGTATATCCCACGTCCGCCATGCGTTTATGAAGCGGCGCCATATCGTTTAAAATCTGGTGGGCTTCCAGCTTTTTCTTTCTGGCAATCCGCTGCTCCAACTGCCTGATATGGCGTTCGCAGCCCCTCAGAAAAGCCCTCTGTTTCGTATAAGGTATTTTTAGAAATGCCCGCCGGTATACTTCCTCAATTTCTTCGCTAATTTCATAAGTTACATTTTCCATCTGATAGACCCCGCTACTCTGTCGGCCTCTGGTAAAAATGACCGGTCAATCCTTCCGTCCGTATCGAATTGATAAACGCGCCCTCATCCGCCTTCTTAATCTCAGCAATAACAGCCTTACTCTCTTCCTTGGACACGACGGAATAAACGACGGCTCTTTCCCGATGCTCATAAGACCCCTCGCCTTCTAAAATCGTCGCTCCATGCATACTGATTTTATTAATCGCCCTGCACACGGCTTTCGCCTTCGCCTTGTTCGTCACAATAAATAACGTCTGTTTCTGATATTTCGTATAGAGCACATGCAGTACCTGCGTGGACGCATACTGATAAATAATGGAATACAACGCCTTGTCCCAGCCAAACAAAACACCTGCTATCGCAATGATAATGATGTTAATTCCCAGTACAAGGTTAAAGGAATCCACGCCTTTTTTTTCCGAAAGATAAATGGCGATAAAATCCGTCCCGCCCGTCGTGGCGTTCATCAAAAGGCATAGGCTGATAACAAATCCGCCAATCATGCCGCCAAACACACTAATCAAAAGGGTGTCATAAGTGATAACAAACCCCGGCACGATATCCGTCAGGATACTGGAAAGCACAATCATGAGGCAGGAATACAGCGTAAATTTCTTGCCGATAAACCGGAAACCAATATAAATCGGAATCGTATTCAGCAATAAATTGACTACCGTATAGGGAATCTCAACATGGAAAAACGTGTTAAAAATCGCCTGTATCAGAATCGTCAGCCCCATGACGCCGCCTGGATACAGCCCGCCCGCCCGGACAAACGTCTTCGTATTCACTGCCATAATCACCGCAGCCAGACAAATCATGATAAGCCTCTTTCCATCCTTTTTCAAATCGAAACTCATACGCCGCCTCCTATTGTCACAATCGTTTACTGCTATTATATCACTTCCAGAGAACAATAAAAAGCCGCCTTTTTTCTAAAATTCATAAAGCTCCGCTATCGCAGAATATCCTGCCCCGACGGTACAGATGATGACTTTATTCCCCGGCTTTGCATAAGTATCCCACATCCGGTTCAGGCATAGAATCGGACAGGTATTGCCCGTATAACCGTATTCTTTGCCGACGAAGAAATATTTATCCTCCGACACGCCCAGGAGTTTCAGCGTCTCGATATTAAAGACGTCGCTTAACTGGGAAAAGATATAGTAGTCAATCTCTTCCGCCGCCAGATTATGACGCTCCAGAATCGCCGTAATAATCTTATACCACTGTTTCGTCACAAAATCCATGTTGAAAGGATTCCATTCCAGCCGTTTTTCATTGGGTTCTATCGCTTTGAGCGGCACCTTGGACATGCCGCATTTCGGATAAGTAATATAATGATGAAAACTGGCGTCAATCACCGTTTCCGTATCCAGAAATCCCCTGGGCGCATCTTCTTCCTCCGCATAGAGGGCGACGCACGCCGCCGCGTCCGCAAAAGTTGCATATACAACCGTATCCGTCCAGAGCGCGATGGGCGTGATGCAGAAACAGCCCACGACCAGCGCGTTTTTAATATCCGTAGCGCGCATATATTTGTATACCACATCAATCCCTTGTATCATACCGGTGCAGTTACTGTTTAAGTCAAAGGAAACCCTGACGTTTTTCATGCGCTCGCCGTAAAGCCCTACGATTTTCATCGCGTTGGATGGAAAAAGATATTCCGGCGTATCGGTGCACACGATTACCATTTCCACATCTTCCAGATTCAGCTTATTCTTGCTGACACAGTTTTCAATCGCCTCCTGACACATCGTTATCGTATTTTCCCCTTCCGAAATAAAATACCGTTTCCTGCGCCCCAAATGCTCCATCAGACCATGCGCCTGCAAGCCCATCTTCTCAAAGTGCTCGTCCAGCTCCTGATTATAGACTTTGTGCTTCGGAATATAGACGCCGGTCCCTCTCATTTTAATATTTTTCATTGCAATCCCATACCTTTCTCTCAGATTTTTGGTTCTTTTTTATATTATATTACAAATTATGGCGTCGTTTTTTGCATTTTTTTGTGGAAAATGCGCAATTTTTTCTGGGTTGGATTTCTTGCAAGACAAAACAGAAATATTCTTGCGATTCTCCCATTTTTTTACTAAAATAGAAGCAAATACGAGAGTGATGTCCATCACCGAAATTATCCGATTCGAGAAAGGAGACCTCTATGTTTGGCAGATTACAAAGTTATGAGCAGAAGGAGCAGACAATCCTGCTGCACTACGAAACGCAGACCGTCTGGCTGCAAATCGTAACGGACGATATCATCAACGTTTTTATCCCCCGCTCCACTCCCGGCCACCGCTCGAAAGCCGTAGAAGGCGATAAGCAGCTTCCTGCGTCCTGCCATGTGGAAAAGGCGGAGGAATGCCTTATCCTGACGACCGCTTCCCTTACCTGTAAAATCTACGACGACTTTATGCTGGATTTCTACGACAGGGATGGAAACTTATTATGCGCTGATTATCGGGGCAAAAGAATTCTCCGGTTTGAGCTTTCGGAAGACATCATCGAACTTCTCAGGAAGGAAGGGCACGAGGCGTACATATCGGGCAGTATGAACTATACCGTACAGTGCGTGAAAAAATTAGACCCCCAGGACTGTATCTACGGACTCGGCGATAAAACCGGCGTTTTGAATAAGCGGCATTACGAATATGAAAACTGGAATAGCGACATCCCTGACCCTCACGAGGACAGTTTCAAATCGCTTTATAAGAGCATTCCGTTTTTTATCACGTTGAAGGAAAAAGGCGTTTACGGAATCTTCTATGATAATACATACAAAAGTTACTTTAATTTCGGCAAGGAAAACGACGGTTATTACAGCTTTGGCAGCGACGACGGCAATCTGGACTATTATTTCATCGGCGGCAAAAATATGCCTGAAATCATCACAAACTATACTTATCTGACCGGGCGTATGCCCCTGCCGCAGAAATGGACTCTGGGCTACCACCAGTCCCGCTGGGGCTATGACAGTGAGGAAACCTTCCGGGAGCTTGCCGCAAACTATAAAAAATACCGTATTCCGCTGGATGCGCTTCATTTTGACATTGATTATATGGACCACTATAAAGTTTTTACCTGGAATAAAGAGCGCTTCCAAGACCCTCATGCTCTGCTTAGCGATTTGAAAAAACAGGGCATTAAGGCGGTTACGATTATCGACCCCGGTGTGAAAGTCGAAAAAGATTACCCCATGTATGAGGAAGGCATGGCGCAGGGCTATTTTGCCAAGGCGCCAGACGGCAGCGTCTATGTCAATGCAGTCTGGCCGGGCGATGCGACCTACCCTGACTTCGGCAATCCCGCCGTCAGAAAATGGTGGGGCGAACACTTGCAGTTTTATACTGATATGGGCGTATCCGGCATCTGGAACGATATGAACGAGCCGGCAAGTTTCAGAGGTCCGCTTCCGGGCGACGTTCTTTTTACGGATGAGGACAGGGTTGCCACCCATGCCGAAATGCACAATGTCTACGGGCACAATATGGCGAAGGCGACTTATGAAGGCTGGAAGAACCTGACCGGAAAAAGACCTTTCGTCATCACCAGGGCATGTTATAGCGGTTCCCAGAAATACACGACGGCATGGACCGGGGATAACCAGAGCCTATGGAGCCATTTGCGCATGGCAATTCCGCAACAATGCAACCTATCTATCAGCGGTATGCCTTTTGTCGGCACGGATGTGGGCGGATTCGGTGCAGATACGACGCCGGAGCTGCTCATACGTTGGGTGGAGCTTGGCTGTTTCTCGCCGCTTTTCCGCAACCACTGCGCCAAAGGCAGCATGAATCAGGAACCCTGGCTTTTCGGGGAAGAAACCCTGGACATTTACCGTAAATTCGTAGAGCTGCGCTATACGCTGCTTCCTTATTTCTATGATTTATGCAGGGAATGCGAGCAGACCGGGCTTCCTATTCTCAGACCGCTTGTCCTGCATTATGAAAATGACATCAATGTCAGAAACTTGAACGATGAATTTCTCGTCGGTCGGCAGCTTTTAGTGGCTCCTGTGGTAGAGCAGGGCGCAAGGAAGCGCATGGTTTACTTGCCGGAAGGCGTATGGTACGATTATTGGACACACGAGCAGTACTCAGGCAGTCAATATTATCTTGTGGACGCTCCTCTGGATATCTGCCCTATTTTCGTCAAAGCGGGCTCCATTTTACCCAAAGCGCCCCTGCAGCAGTATGTGGGCGAAATCGAAAATCCGCCCCTGATTCTGGAAATCTATCCCGGCGCCGGCTCCTATACCCACTACCGGGATAACGGCGAGGACTTTGCTTATCAGGACGGCGCGTACCATGAATATCTGTTTACAACGGATGGAAATGGGCGCCTGGAAACGGTAAAATTACACGAAGGGTATGAGGATTACCCGGAAATTGTTACACATTTTATATAGAAATCCTTAATATTTATATAAGGTAATCAATCCGGCAACGGACTGAGAATAAGGTAATTGTACTAAAAGGAGGAAGGAAACATGGCAAAACTAATCATTACAGTAGAAGGAGGAAAAATCACTCAGACACTGAATTTCCTGGACAGAAATATCAAGGATAACCGATATGTCTATGGGAACGGCAACGAATCCGGTATCGCAGACGACCCGGAAAAGGTATATCAGGATATTCCTGACAGCTTTCGCATCACCGAACGATACAAGGAGCTGCTAGAAGCGGTCAATCTGGGGAAAAGCATGATTACCGACGTTATGCGCCATCTCAATGAATTAGAAGAGGAAATGGAAGATTATGTGATTCCCGCCCCTAGCAGCGAACGGGAACATGTGATTGCCCTAAACAATATAGATATCAAAGCGCTTGCCGACAAAACACCGCATCCGCTTACAAACGACAAGGACATTGAAGAAGCGATAAAATCCCTTATCCATTCCAGACTGTCTTGACTATCCTAGTCAAAATCCCAGCGAGGACAGCGGGGAGTCAACCTTGCAACACTGACACATAAACGGCGGGAAATCCAAGATGGAAATTTCCCGCCGAACTTTTTATCTGCTGCGCAGTCCGCTCTTATAATAGAAACAAGTCTTCTCTGGAATCCGGTGCACCCGCGCATACTCTTCCGTCTGCTCCTCGTCCCGGTATTCCTTCCGCCACTCTGTAGTATCCAGGAAAACCAGCCTTCCATCGGGAAGCGCACAGGAGCGGCTGCCTTCCCCCCAGATACCCGGTGCTTCATAAGCGGGCAGGATATTCAGTGCGCTTTCCTCGCCCAGATTGTAAGTAAAGATACCGTCATATCCCCAGAAAACGAAATCCGTATCCGCGCCCGGCGCTATGATATCCAGCATAATCGTATCAGCCGGCACAATATCCAGATACACTTCATCCAGACAGCCGCCTTCCAAATCGACAGACGCGATTCCCATATGCCAGTTATCTAAATCCGTTCCCGTTTCCACCTGGGTATAGACCCTGCCATCCTTGCCGATACCGAGACCCGCCATCGAATGGGGCATAAAAGGACTTTCCAGATCGGCGACGATATCCTTCACATAGTTCCCATCCTTATCCAGTACGGATAACAGCGTGTTCGAGCCAACTACCCGCAAATAGATATAGCCCTGCTCATCCACAACCAGACTTTTAATCACTCCCCATCCTTTGATTTGACTAGATAAGTCAATCTTCTTTTTTAACTTTCCATCCGCACTCAGTACCCAGAGCGCATTTTTGTACTTATCCCCCGCAATGATGGCGCTGGTATCATCCTCATCCGTACGCTCCATCAGGGCGATATAAATATCCCCTTTCTTATCCTGATAAAGAGCGGTAATATCCGTTTCCACCTCAAAATCATCGAAAAATAGAGTGGAATCGCTGCTGCCAATTTCCATCTTATGAATCGCATTCCAGCCCATGAGGAAAATACAGTCCCTGCCTGCCGCCATATCCCGTATTTCCAGACTGCCCGTATAGGGAATGGTCAGTTCCTGGGCAGGATTCCAGATGGCGTCACTTAGAAGGATTTCTTCATCCGTCGCCTCTATCTCTTTTTCCTCCCCTTTCATAAGCTTATCCTTATCTTCCTCAGAGACTTCCCCACTCTCTATTTTTTCCCTCATGACCTGTAAGCTGTAGTCCCTTTTATACCGAAAATCAATAATCTGTAATAGTTCCTCATCCCCTAATTCTTTCTCTGGCAGGAAAAAGGTAGCCGTAACAGCATAAAACGCCACTCCTTTTCCCTTATACTGCGCCGGGTCGGATAGCATCGTCAGCACGCCCTCTGGAAAACGCGCTTCTTCCCGATAGGCAGTGTCAAGCTCTTTTAACCGCTTTTTCTCTGTATCCGTGTAGGGACGGTTATAATTGTCTATCCCAATCTGATTTTGATACAGTCCGCTAAAATAAGCTTCGATTTCCTGCTCGTTCATTGCTTCCATCCGCTGCTGTATGATGTTGACCGCTGCGGTCACTGTTATGGAAAACGTCGCAATTAATGCCGCCGCTAAGACGATAGATTTCTTCCATGTCATTTTCCATACGGAATGCCGATTTTGCGGCGTTTGCAAACTGACAAGTGTGTCGTTTACTCTTTTTTCCAAAGTTTCCGGCAATATCATCTTTTCCTGTTTCGCCATTTGAAATATTGTTTCCTCAAATTTATCAAACTGATGGGATTCTTTTTTTATTTTATACACTTATAACACGCTCCTTTAACTGCTTTTTCCCACGAGATAGTCTCGATTTGACCGTTCCTTCCGGTATATGGAGTATTTTTCCGATTTCTTTGATAGAAAGCTGCTCATAGAAATACAGGATAATGGTTTCCCGATAAGCGATATCCAGCTCCATAACGCTGTCCCAAAGCTCATGGTGCTCGTCCTCAAAAGGCGGCATATAATCCTCCATATTTTCCGTAGGTACATTGCGTTTGTTCTTCGCATAGATTCTTTTTGCCTCGTTTGCGGTAATCTGCATCATCCAGGGGCGGAAGCTTTCCGCCTTTTTCAGTGTATGTAGTTTTTCATACGCTTTCAGGATAGACTCGCTGACCGCGTCCTCAGCATCCTCCCGGTTATGCAGAATGCCCAAGGCAAGCCTGTATAAATTCGGCACATATTCTGAAACGATGCTGCCAAACGCTTCCTTACTAATTACAGACATGCTCCTCCTCCTTTGGTTTCGCCGGCTTCTGCTTATTATGACCGGGCAGGAAGAAAAAAGGTTCCCGCCAGTTTGATTTTATTTTATTCTATTCTAGTTCATTTCACTTCCAGCTTTCTATAGACCTGATAAGTCAATGGAAACAATAATAAGGATAACACACTATAGAGACAAAACAAGATGCCCATAGCTCCCACAATCCGTCCTCCGATGGAATACAGATTGAAGGTAACAAGACTCTGATGGATATCCATCAGCCTATCTGGCAGCAATGCAATGATTTTCCTGCTGATGCGGCTGCCCAGAAAAGAAGGGATAAAAAGCAACGCAAACGGAACGATTACCGAAAGCGCCGTGGACTTTGTCTTAGCAGAGACCAGCATAGTCAATAGCAATCCAAACAGAACGCCCACATAACCGCCGCAAACAATCAGCAGATACTCCTGCCAATTTGTCAACAGATAGAAGCTTTTCCAACCATCACGGCTGGTCTGAATCATAAGCCCGGCGCCGTCTGCTCCCAGAAATCCGAATACAATGATAGAATACAACAGCATGACCCCAAAGTAAACCGTCGTCACAAATAAAAAAGCCGCCGCCAGTTTCGCACCAACCGCCTTTCCCCGCCCATGATACGAGGCATAGAAAACAGCTTCCGCCTTATAGGCAAATTCCCCTGAAAAAACAGGCGCTACCACGAACCCAAGTATCAGAAACATGATCATAACTACGGTAGCTGCGTAATAAAAAAACTCGATAAAACCATCTTCATAATCGTACTGCCAGGGTGTTTCCAGCGCCTCATAACGTGCAATCAGAAACTCCTGCTCCTCTTCGGTAAACAGGTATTGCTGTTCTTCTTCCGCCAGCCATTCTTTCAGATTCCCCACCCGGTTTTCATAAAAATGCACAGCATCTTCCGGCACGAGGGAATCCGGGCGGTAATAGTCCGAGGACCGGAACTTACAGAATGCATACATTAACATATACCGGATATCATGGAATCCCTGTTTCCAACCGTAGGCGATATTGCTTTCGCGGATCTCTTCAGAGCGTCCCTCTTTTGTCTCGTTGATACGCCTGTTTTCCGCGATAACCTCTGCAATGACTTCTTCGGTCAATTTCCCTGCCCATTCCTTTTTTGCGGCTTTCAGCTTAGAAATTGCCGCAGGTCCATACTCGTGGTCCCCGTTTCCATTGACATAATAGACGTCACGGATGGCAAAGAACCCAACTATCATAAGAAGCCCCGCAAGAAGCAGCATGGCAATCTTCGTCCCCGGTCTCACCCATATTTTTTTCCATTCATAATACAGCATCTTCTTCCCCCGCTTTCTCACCAAAATAAGATAAAAATACATCTTCCAGAGTCAAGTCTTCTTTTACTGCTTCCGGGTGGGGGCTTTCTTTTGCCAACACCCGAAGTTCCATGCCTTGTGGGACAATCCTGCTATTGGATATCTGATACTGTCTGTAGACCTTCCCGGCTTCTTCCCTGGAAAGCGTCAGCCGCCATGCCCTATCGGGCGCAGATTGTATGATTTCTTCCGGCGTCCCGCTATGCAGAAGCTTTCCCCCTTTCATCAGAAGAATCTCATTCGCCACGGATTCCACATCCGATACGATATGGGTAGATAACAAAACCAGCCTGTCCTGTGCAAATTCGCTCAACAGATTCCGAAACCGTATCCTCTCATTCGGGTCAAGCCCGGCTGTCGGCTCGTCCAGAATCAGAATTTCCGGCTGGTTAATCATCGCCTGGGCAATGCCCGCCCTGCGTTTCATACCGCCCGAAAGTTTCCGCATCTTCTTCTTTCGCACCTTAGAAAGCCCCACCTGCGCAATCAGCTCCTGCACCCGCTTTTTCGCCACCGCCTTATGCACGCCCTTAATCAGGGCGATATACATCAGATAATCCTCCACCGTAAAATCCGGGTAATATCCAAACTCCTGCGGAAGATACCCCAAAAGTTTCCGATACTCCGCTCCCATTGCAAAGATATGCTGTCCGTCGCAAAGGATACTTCCTGCGCTCGGCTGTAATAGCGTGCAAAGCATTCTCATGAATGTCGTCTTACCTGCGCCGTTTACGCCAAGCAGACCGTAGACGCCGTTTTTCATCGTATAAGAAACGTTGCTAACGGCGCTAAATCCTTGAAATTCTTTTGTGAGACTGTTGATTGTCAATTCCATTTTATGTCATTCCTTCTTTCCTAAATATGATATAGATAATTGCAAAACTAGGGTTTGGGCAGCCGTCCGTTGTGCAGAATATACAATCCATCGCAGGCACGCTCTCGCTACGGTTCAAACGCAGCGGTACATAAGATGCCAAAATACGGCATCTAAGTACCGGCGTTTTCACAGTACCTGCTTTTGGAGTTGTATATTCTGTACAACTACACATTCTTATATTTTAGTTTTGTAATTACCTATTAAATATGATATTTCATCCACGCTCTGTCGCATTCCCGCATCACCCGATTGACTGAATAAGTCAAATACAGCAGTGCAGCCCCGCAGATGCCAATCCAGACCGGCTCGGATACTGCCAGATATATCTTATCCTCTAGTACGAACAACATCCAGACGGCAGTCCACAGCATTGATAAAAAGCACGCCATATACTCGGAAGAACAATACCGGCCACAAAGCGTCCGAAAACAGATACAGCATGTCACAATCATGGGCAGGAAAAACTGAACCACCATTTCCATTATTCCGACCGTAGTAGTCAATGAAACCACTCCAGTAAAAAACGCCAGAAAGATACCATCCACAACTCCAAAGATAAGCATCCTCGCCGCATAAATCTGTCTGAGTGAGAAATATGCCGCCCCTTCTATCTCTATAGAATTAGAACTGCGGCTTTTCCATAATTCCGGCACCGCCAGAATGACAAACAAAGACGCCAGAACGCCCAACGCCCTATGCACAAACAGAACATCTTCCATTTCCTGTAACAGCGTCCCCGCAAGAAACAGAACCACAAACTGCAAAATCCACCATTTTTTACGGATATACCACATCTGTTCATAGAGAAACTCAAAATAAGACACCTCTTTTCGCCCCGCCGACTCATAGAAGCATCGTATTGACTCATCGACAGTCTTTTGAATAATTGACTCATTCAGTCTATCCCTGCCATCCCCGCTGACCATTTCATCTAACCTATCCCTGCCATACGCCCGTAGCCTTTTCTCAATATCCTGCATGTCGCTGCCTCCTTTCTTTTCCTACCACAATCCCTACCGCAGCCACTCCTCCAGCATTTCCCTCGCCCGCCGAATACGATACTTTGCAAGCGGCAGCGATATCTGTAGAATCTTCGCCGCCTCTTTCAGACCAAGTTCCTGAAAATAATGCAAAATGACAATCTCACGCAGCTCCCCAGGAAGCCTTTCCAATGCCGCTTCTACCAGGACTTTTTCTTCCACCCTCGCAGTCCCTAAGCATTCGCCCGCTTCCGCTCCCGCGCTTCCCAAGCGTCCGCCCGCTTCCATCCCTTCCATATCCGCCATCGGGATTTCCCACTTTTTTCTCGCATGGTCGATGCATAAATTTCTGGCAATCGTATAAAGATACTGCAAAGCTTTGCCGTTTTGCCGGTAAGAAACAAGGTTTCTGAAAAAACGCTCGAATACCTCCTGCGTCATGTCCTGCGCAGAATCCCCATCGGCGCAATGATAACGGCAGTATTGCAGAATCTGCAGGTAATATTTTCTTACAAATACGTCCATCGCCTCATCGTCGCCGTTTTGCATTTTTCGCACCAAAAGAAAATCCTGCTGCATGGAAACCTCCCTCCTGTTTTTCTAAAAAGCGCTTTCTACTATATATAACGTATCAAAGGACGTGCCGGATAGTCCAAAAAAGAAATTTTACGTTAAAAAAACGTCTACCAGCCATAAGAAACTGCCTTACGGCTGGTAAACGTTTTTCGCAAATCCCCATTACTTCAACTCCACAATAATCCTTTCTCCGCTGCACTGATATGCCGCTTTTTTTAATCTGTCCATTCCTGCCCCCACCTTCCCGCATAAGCCTCTCTATTCAGCATAAGTAATCCCCCTGCCCGCATTCGGGAAGTCTGCGCAATAAGCCGCATCTACTACGAAACAGCAAAGCAGCGCCGCTAAAAGCGCGAGCCGGATTTTCGAGGGGATTTTATGATAAAGCGCCGTATAAAGGGGTATCGCCACGAAAACCAGAAAAACGCCGCCCGCACCGAATAAAAGGCAGCTTGTCAGACAGATATAGCCGTCCACATTCAGAAACATGCCGCTATAATCCCACCACTGGATGCCCCACATCTTTTCCAGAAAATAGCCCGTCGCGTATTCCAGCGCAGAACAGACGCCCATAGATAGGAAAAAGACAAAAAAAGGGCTCCTTTTCCGTCCCCGGAACATAAGCGCAAGAAACAGCGCCCCCGCGCCATAGACGGGCAGCCAGGGACCTATCAGAATCCCCCGGTTTACGAAAGTCCTCTCCCGCACCAGATAAATGCACACTTCCCATACCCAGCCCAAAAAAGAAACCAGAAAAAATAACAGTGTATAGTAATCAAAGGAATTTTCTTTTTTCATACCTGTTATTTTCTCTGATTTCGCGAAAGCTATGCATGGAGTAATGGGGTTATTATGTTTTCTCTGCCGGGTCGGATGAGACGATGTTGGAAAAATGTCCTTGACAAATTAAGGATAACAGCTTAAAATTTCTATAAAAAGAAATGTGGTTTTGTGCCGTACAGCTTTTAGCTCATGCGGGGTACTACGTTTCTTTTTTTATATCTATCATGTCATATAAATATTTCTTTCCATCATAAGCATGCCTGATAATCATTCTACCTTGAAAATAATTCTTACCAATGACATTACCCTTATCGTCACTAATAGGTAAATTAAATCTTACCGTACATCTATACCAACCGTATTTTGCATTCTTGGCATGTTTAGGCTCTGTATTTCCTTGAAAAGAGATATTTGTTGCAATTTTAATGAGTTCTGGAATTACCTGCGAAGCATTCGCTTTTGCTTTTCCTATCGTACCAAGCGCTTTTGTCGAATATTTACTATTAGCATACTCATCTGGAAAATCAGAACTTATGTAAACAACATCTCCCGTTTCATCAATCACATATTCATAACCAATATATTTTTTAAGATAGTTTTCTACACCATTCCAATCTATTTTTCTTTTTCCGCTAAAAATCACTGTATCAATTTCTACAACTTTATGTCCTACATCATCCGTGTAAATATTAGGCATTCAAATCCTCCATGTAAGTTATAAAAGCAACCGTCTTTTTCCCTCTACTCCAACTCACTCAACCCCGTATACAACTCATAATACCGCCCGCGCATCGCCAGCAAATCGTCGTGGTCGCCGCGTTCGATGATTTCCCCATTTTCCAGGACCATAATCGCATTGGCGTTTCGGACGGTGGAAAGGCGGTGTGCGATGACTAACGTCGTCCGCTGCGCCATCAGTCTGTCCATGCCGTGTTCGATATGTTTTTCCGTCCTCGTATCGACGGAGCTGGTCGCCTCGTCCAGAATCAGGATCGGCGCTTTGGAAATCGCCGCCCGCGCGATGTTGAGAAGCTGCCTCTGTCCCTGGCTCAGGTTCGCGCCATCCCCTTCCAGCATCGTATCGTAGCCGTTTTCCAGGCGCATGATGAAGGAATGGGCGCTGGCGGTTCTTGCCGCTGCCTCCACTTCCTCGTCCGTCGCTTCCAGTCTGCCGTAACGGATATTCTCTCTGACCGTTCCTGTGAAAAGATGGGTATCCTGCAATACCATCGCAATATTCTTACGCAAATCGTCCCGTCTGATATCGCGGATATCAATGCCGTCTATCAGAATTTTCCCTTCTTCGATATCGTAAAACCGATTAATTAAATTCGTAATCGTGGTTTTCCCTGCGCCCGTAGAGCCGACGAAAGCTATTTTCTGTCCCGGTTTCGCATACAAAGATATGTCTTTTAAAACAATCTTTTCCGGCACATAACCGAAGGTGACGTGCTCCAGCGTTACCGCACCCTTCATTTCCGTCCCCTGTAGAGGCTGATACTGCTTTGCGGATTCGGGCACATGGTAGAAAAATCTGCCGTCCTGTTCCGTAATTGCCACCGCTTCCGGCGCATCTTCCGCTTCCGCTTCCTGATCCATGACGTCGAAGACACGCTCTGCACCCGCCAATGCGGAAAAAATCGTGTTGACCTGCATGGATATCTCGTTAATCGGGCGGCTGAACTGTCTGGAATAGTTGACGAAAATGGTCAATCCCCCTACATCGAATCCTTTCAAAACGCATAAAATACCGCCGATGCAGGCTGTCAGCGAGTAGCTGACCTGGCTTAGATTGCCCATGACAGGTCCCATAATACCGCCGAAAAACTGTGCCTGAATCTGTTTATTGCACAAATCGTCGTTCAGATAAGAAAATTCTTCTTTGGCGATTTCCTCATGACAGAACACTTTTACCACCTTCTGACCGGTCATGGTCTCTTCAATATAACCGTTCAGCGTTCCCAGCGCCGCCTGCTGCTGTTTATAATATTTGCGGCTTCTGCCCGCTACGGCTCTGCCTGCAGCAATCATAAGGGGTGACATAACAACTGTTATTATTGTCAGATACACGTTGGTATAGACCATCAGCGCAAAGGTGCCCACGATATTTATCGCACCAGATATCAACTGCGTGACGGTATTGTTCATCATTTCCCCCACGGCGTCCACGTCGTTCGTGAAACGGCTCATAATATCCCCGTGGTTATTGGCATCATAGAATCTGACAGGCAGCTTTCCTACTTTCTGGAATAAATCGTCCCGCAGTTTCTGCAGCGCGTTCTGGGATACGGAAATCATGATTCTGGACTGTAAATACTGAGCGATGACAACCACTGCATAAATGCACCCCATAAGCGCCAGAGAGCGCAAAAGGTTCTGCCGGTTGCCGTTCTCAGATACCAGATCGTTGATGATCGGGCGCAGGATATAAGAACCCGCCAGACTCGCCACCGTATAAATCACGATGCAGACGATACAGACCACCAATTTCCATTTATCTTTTCCGATGTAGGAAAAAAGTCTACCCAGCGTTTTTCCTACATTCTGCGGCTTAGACACCGCCATATTGCCTCGCTGTGGTCCGCGTCCCGGTTTTGGTCCCGGTCTGCCTCCCGGCATATCCGGCATAGTCCTATGGTATTTCTTTTCCAGCCTTTCTATTCTCGCTTTATCCATTACGCGCCCACCTCCTTATCCATCTGGGATTCGTAGATTTCCCTATAGGCATTGCAGGAAGCAAGCAACTGCGCATGGCTGCCCATGCCTACGATTTTTCCTTCCTCCATTACCAGAATCAAATCTGCGTCCATTACGGAACTGATGCGCTGGGCGATAATCAGTTTCGTGGTATTTTTTAACGTGGTGTGGAAGCACTCCCGTATCTTCGCCTCCGTCGCCGTATCCACTGCGCTCGTGCTGTCATCGAGAATCAGGATTTTCGGCTTTTTCAAAAGCGCCCTGGCGATACAGAGTCTCTGTTTCTGTCCGCCGGAAACATTCACGCCGCCCTGTCCCAGCTCGGTTTCGTACTTCTGTGGAAAACTTTCGATAAATTCCGCGGCCTGGGCTGCTGCTGCCGCTTTCTTGATTTCTTCCTCTGTGGCGTGTTCATCCCCCCACTGTAGATTTTCCAGTATCGTCCCGGAAAACAGTACGTTTTTCTGCAAGACCATACTTACACCGTTGCGCAGATTTTCCAGCGAATACTCTTTGACATTGACGCCGTCCACGACGACTTCCCCCTCGTCCACATCGTAAAGCCGGGGAATCATCTGTACCAGCGTGGTCTTACCGGAGCCAGTGGAACCGATGATTCCCACCGTCTGCCCCGGCTCTATTGTAAAGTGAATATTATCCAGCACTTTTTCGTGATTCTTCTTATAATAACGGAAGGAAACATGACGAAACTCAATCTTTCCTTTTTCTACCTTCTTATCCGGTAACGCCGCAGTCTCATCCGTCAAATCTATCTCGGTATCCAGCACTTCGCCGATTCTCTTAGAAGACGCAACCGCCCTGGAGCTTTGCAGCAAAACCATAGCAAGCATCATCAGGGACATGAGAATCTGTGTGACATAAGTAATAAACGCGGTCAAGTCCCCCACCGGCATCTTCCCTTCCAGAATCTGCCCGCCGCCGAACCATACCACTGCCAGAACCGTGACATTCATCGCCAGCGTCATAATTGGCATCTGGATAATGACTACCTTAAATGCGTCCATCCCCGCATCTTTTAACGCCCCATTCGATGCGGCAAAACGTTCTTCCTCATACTCCCCCCGCACAAAAGACTTGATAACCCTGACATTTGTCAGCGTTTCCTGGATATTGGAGTTTAACTGATCCAGCTTCTTCTGCATAAACTCGAACTTGGGAAAAGCAATGCGGATAATCGTACCGATTGCCGCAGCAAGCAGCGGTCCCACAATCAGGATAATCACCGCCAGGGAAGCGTTCATCATAAACGCCATAATCACCGCGCCAACTAACATCCCCGGCGCACGCAGCATCATCCGCAGCCCCATCATAATCACATTCTGCATCTGTGTGATATCATTGGTCAGCCTTGTCACCAGCGACCCCGTGCTGAAACCGTCGATATTGGCAAAAGAGAATCTCTGCACCTTTTCAAACAAATCCCTGCGCAAATCCCTGCCAAAATGCATCGCCGCCTTCGCCGCAAAATAGGCGCCGCCGATTCCCCCCGCCATCATGAGAAACGCCGTGATAATCATCATAATGCCTTTGTATACAATATACGCAATATCCCGATTCGCCGCCCCCACATTGATAATGTCCGCCATCATGGACGGCAGCAGCACTTCCCCTACGACCTCCACAATCATCATAAGCGGTCCTAACAGAAATGCCGACAAATACGGTTTTACATATTTTCCATAACGTTTCATAGTCTAATACGCTCCTTTTCCCCTTGCTGCATTGCGGGCGTCTGCATGTCGCCCACCCTACGACAAATATGGCTATGCCGGATAGCATAGCCATGAATTTACCGCTGTTCTTATCATACCACATTTCCAAAAAGTGTCAACTGGTGGTTTCAATAATTCCTCTATTCTTTGATATAGTCAATTTCAGTGATATTAATACCGGAAGCTGTTAAGATGACTTTTAATGCTATATAACGTCTTTTCATCTTTTTATATGCTTCAGAGTCTTTATCACAAGATTGCATATAATCCTGTAACCTATCAAACTCTTCTACTGACATTTTAAGCATTTCTTTTTCAGTCATATACATTCACCTCTTTCACATTGCACTTATACTGATACAAACAAAGTATATCATAACTGAGGCATAAAGTCTATCCAATTATCATTTCCCAAACCGAATCTCCACACCCCCCGCGGCACACTCAATCCTCATCTCTTTTGCGCTATGATTATCAATACTCCTCTCACTTGCGAGCCCGCTATACTCGTTGGAGCCTACTTTCACGCTGCCCGCGGCACATTCTATCTCGTAATCGTAATCCGTTTCTTCCCCTTCTAATTCCAAATTCACGCTGCCCGCGGCGCACTCGATATCTGCGTCACCGTCGATACGTCCTGCCGCTTCGATGGAACCTGCAGCCGCTTCCAAATCCAGACTGTTGACGCTCATATTCTGGAGCCGGATATCGCCCGCGCCCGCCTCGATGGATAAGTCCCCGGCGTCAACCGCAGCAATATCGGCTTTGCCAGCGCCTACGCTGATACTGATACCGCGTCCTGTCAGCCCTTCTATGGTAAAATTACCTGCTCCCGCTTCTAAGTCGATTTCATTTGCCCATAAGGCGATGCTTTCTGCATTCCCTGCGCCCATCTCGATACCGATGGAATTTAAATCCATGCCCGCGGGCAGATACAGATAAACGCTTCCCCTGGACGTTCTGCGGATATTCCAGAAACGGTAGCTTCTTTCATTATAAAGCTTAAACGTGCCGTTAGACATTCCATATTTTACTTTCGTTCTATTAGAAGAATCGTTCTGAATCCAGATAGCGTCGTCTTCCGATTCCTGAATCACCAGATTGCTCATGCCAAGCTCGATATCGATTGCCCTGATATTCCCCGCCAGATAATCCGTCTGGGTGCTTTCGGAAGCCCCCAGCGTCTTCATACCGGGCGAGTCAATGTCCCAATCGATATCCCATTCGTTCCCGTCAAAAATTCTCATCCAGACCCAGTCAAACTGATTATCCAGAACGCTAAGACCGTTCTCATCTATATTATCCAATTGTCTGAAACCGCCCATCACACCGCAGATTCCGCAGAGAACGCAGCCGAAGATAAACAGTCCCAGCGCTGTAAGCAAACACCCTTTTGTAAACTTTTTCATGCCTTTTTTCCCTCCTTATGAAAAATGCTTTGAAATATCTTGATGATTCCTTTGACAATCGCAGGAAGCAGCACGCCATAAATCATTACCGTAAGCCAGAGGAAAAACAGCCCGACTGCCATACATACCAACGCGCCGCCAATCATGCACAACCCGCCAAGAGGCGCACCGAACATCAACGCCACGCCGCCTACGAAAAGACCTACGCCTACGAGAATCAGCACAACCGCCGTAATGCCAAACCCTAACAGAATCCCAAACAGCGCCCCCAAAACCCCGACAGCGCCGCCGAAAATACCGCTGCCTATGCCAATTAACACCGGAGCCGCCAGCACGCATAAAATAACGATTAAGGCAATCATGCCGCCGGACATGGGCTTTGATTCCTTTTTCCCATTATCCGATTTTTCTTCGTAATGATTCGTTCCCGTATAGCCGTCTTTGCCCCATTCTGTCTGAAAGGAATCCCGGTTATCCTGCTTCTCTGCGCCGCTGCCGGTATAGAGTACCTCGTTCCTGCTTCCCTGCTCATAGCCGGAAAACCCTTTTTCCGTAAATTCACCCGTATTTCCGCCGTCCGCAAGCCCTGCCTTAATCGTCCGGGCAAGCTGTTCGGGCGTCCCTAAGGACGCAATAACGCCCTGTTCATTTTCCGCTCCCGCGTCGTCAAAATAATTCTGGTAATACTGTATCGCTTCTTCCCTTTCCGCCGGTGGCACATCGGCGAGTAATTCCACCAGATTCCTCATAAAATCCGCTCTGCTCATTTTTTCAATCCTCCCTCAAAAATACTGTTTAACTTAGCGGCATATCGATGCCATTCACTAATGTACAAATTCAATTGTGCCCGTCCTTTTTCCGTAACCTTATAATAACGCCTGTTACGTCCTGCGCACTCCCTATCATATACTTCGAGGCACTCATCTTTTTGCAGCCTGCGAAGCACCGGATACAGGGTCGATTCGGAAATCTCAATCACCTGCCGTACCTCTTGCGTTATTTTATACCCATAAGTGCCCTCCACTTCACTTGATACGACTGCAAGAACAATCGCGTCCAGCAATGCGGCGCCTGTGTTGAAAACCATGCGATATCCTCCTTTCCCTCTTTTTACATATTTCATACCAATAATCATGCTCCTATCTTTGCTTGCAAATTTGTGCCAGAGCAACTCACTGCGATTTCGGCATATCTTTTCCGGCGAAAATCGTCGTGAGGAACCAACGATTACAAGATTTGCGCGGCAAATTCTTGATGCTGCCTGAAAGAGTTTTCAATAGCATAAATATTATAAAAATGTATAATATTATATGCCGTATAATATTGTTTCTTCATATACTATACGGCATATAATATTGTTTGTCAATATATATTATATAAAAATTTTATCCGGGAAATTTCCCATGTCTGACTGCCTTTCTGCATTGCCTATAAATATCCCGCATAAACTGCACATCTTCCTCGCGCGTCTTCTTTTTGCCATAGGCGGAAGCCAGCGCCATGCCTACGATTTCGCGCGCCTGTTTCTTCGTCATGTCCGGCAGGACTTTTCTGAGCCAGCGGCTAAACTCCGGCGACGTCGAGCGTACCTCACCGGGCATTCCCGCCTTCTGCAGCGTTTCGTGGACGAGGCAGAATAAGGATAATAACCTGTCATTGGCGCTTTGCCCCCTGCCATATCCATGTCTGTCCAATCCCTTTAAGACCTTCCGCCATAGCAGGATAGCCAGGATGACGATAGCAGAGAAAATCGCAAAACCGCCCAGATACAGACGGACTTTCGCATAGATTGGCTGTTCTTCCGGCGCCTCTTCCTCGTCCTCTTCCTCTAAAAGGGACTCCTCTGCCTGTTCCTCAGCCTGTTCTTCTTCCTGCTGCAACGCTTCCTCTTCCTCCTTGGAAAGCTCGATATTCCGCAATACGCCGATATTGCCCGGCGTACATTCCACCGGAACCCAGCCGATGCCTTCCAGATAGATTTCCGCCCACGCATGGGCGTTGTCCGACTGTAAAAGCGCAGTGTAATTTCCTTCTGCGTCCATGCTAAAGAGGCTTTCCGGCACGGCATACCCGGTCACATAGCGGGCGGGCACGCCGAACATACGGAACATCAGCGTCGCTGCGGAAGCAAAATGGGCGCTGTACCCCTCTTTCGATTCGTAAAGAAAATACTGCACGAAATCCTTGCCCTCCGGCAGCCGCGGCACTTCCAGACGATAACGGCAGTTACGCACCAGAAAGGTTTCCACATAGCGGATGATTCCTTCGATGTCGTCTTCCCCGATATCCTGCGCCAGACACTCTTCCTGCAGCTGTCCGAAACCCTCTGGCACCGCCAGATAATTCTGCTTCACATATGCGCCATATTCCGATTCCGCACGGTCTAATATTTCTTCCTCTTCTTCTTCGGGGCGCGCCTGCATGGTTTCTATGTAGAGCTGCAGCGGAAAATAGGAAATCTCATCCGCCGCCACGCTCTGGCTCCGGATACTGCCATCGCCCTGACTGATTTCATAATAGTCGTTCAGATAAGCACAGTAAGGCACAAACGTGTACTGACCGCCGGCGTTGATGTTCTCTATCGACAAAACGCCCATCCCCGTTTCCACACCCTCCCGCGTTTCCCGGTATATCTGCCGCAGGAAAGGAAGATTCTGGATATAAGTCCGCGGTTTATCCTCCGTATGCCAGTAAATCGCCGCATAGTCAAACTGCTCTTCCGGCAGCTCCGCCCATTTATCCCCCTCATAGATGCTTCCGATATAGCCTTTCAGATAAAGGGTCTCTTTCGGCTCTATCGTAGAGGTCACAAGCAAATCGTCCAGGTTGGTCAATGCATATCCCGCCACATCGCCCAGCGCACCATCCGACGCCCCGCCGCCGGCTGTCTGCACCTGCAGTTTCCATTTGCCCGCTGAAATCACCGGAAGGTACTCCACCGCCACCGCGACTACCCTGTTCTGCAAATGCGCCCCCCACTTCTGGAAAGCCGGAATCTTCGCCGGTAACAGCGGCATGAAGACATAGAGACTGATGCACGATGCAAAAAGCACACCCAATGCCGCAACACACGCGGCTTTCTTCTGCACCGACTCCAGGCAGCGCCTATTTTTATCCCCCTCCGCGCCATTGGCTATATGGTTCCCACGCAGGGCGTATTCCTGCGCGATACAGCCCACGAAATGCAGCAAAAGCAGCGACAGGGAAATATTGTTTACCTTCCGCCCCATTAACAGGATGACCATGAGTACGGGAAATTCGATGAGAAAAATAGGCAGCAAATCCACCTTCCCTATCGTGGCAAAAGCCAGAATCAATACCACTACGCAGATAACAAGTGCAAAAAACAGCGTAAGGGCGCCTTTTCCCAGCAGAAACTCCCCCGCCATATCCTGCGTTTCATAGCGCAGATAAAAAGAGGCTTTCATCCCCTGTACACAATCCAGAAAGCCCTGTTTCACAAAACTGCCATTGGTCGCCGCGAACAAAACCACGATTCCTATGCCCGCGCCGTAAACATACTGCTTATATTTCCTAGGAATATTGATAGAAAAAAACAAAACAAGCGCAAACGTCAGCACGCCTGTTTCCACATACAGCGCCCATTCGTAACAGGGATAAGAAAAAGCTGAAAAAAAACCGGTGACTACTCCCTCCGTCCCCATCAGCAGCAGGAAGAAGTCGATTAGGAAACAGCTTATCGGCGAAAGGCACTTTCCCTCCCGCTGCATCATCTGCCGCTTGCCGGGCAGTATCCCGCTATTGCGTTTCTTCGCTTTCCTTCCAGCAGACTTTCCCGTCCAAATCCATCCAGACGGCGTGAAGCTTTGTCTCATCGATGTCCTTCTCCTTCGTCCATGCGCTCTCTACGGCTCTCTTGCACACTGCCGCGCCTGTCAGTATCATCTGATATTCCGTAAATTTCTCTTCATTTTCTATGTAAAAAATCACTCTTTCACCATCCCTGTCCCATATCGCATAATGGGACACCCCCCATTGCAGGATTTCCCAGGACAGGGAAGACGCCTTATCCAGAAAAACGTCCAGCTCTTCCCGCGATAACTCCCTTTCCTTTTCCTTCTGGAAATCCAGCCCGACCATGACGCCGCTTTCCGAGGTTTTGAGATATTCGCGCACCAGCAGGATATCCGTTTTCGCCGTCAGCTTCCAATGAATCTGTCGCATATCATCCCCGTTGCGAAATTCCCTGATATCGTAGGTCTCGTATACGTCCGCCCCGTATTTTCCTTCAAAATCCCCCATGTTTCCCAGCGTGTCCTCCGTGATGGCATTCACCCAGGGCAGCACATAGACTTCCTTTTGGATGGAGTCCACCCGGCATCTGCCAGAGAAAATCCCGAAATAATCGCTTACCGTCAGCTTTTCCAGATAAAACCTGACAATCCCGCAGTGGCAGGTCTTTAGCTCCGCTTCCAGCCAGACCTCGCCGCCGGCTTCCGCCATTCCCGACAGCTTCATCCTATCCCACACCCCGGAGCCGGAATCCTCATAACGAATCCACGCCGTTATCCGGGTCACGGGGAGTTTGCCGGTATTTTTCACCTGCACGGGGATACGGATGGAATCGCAGCGGGTCACCAGATTCTCGCTAAGCCGGATTCTTCCCTGCAAATGCGTCTTCAAATACAACATCTGCAACAGCAAAAGGACGCCCATGACGATAGAAGCGCCCAATATCAGCCGCGTATAATCACTTTCCGACATCAGATAAAAAATACTTACAATTCCCAGAAATAAAACAAATATCACTCTATTTTTCATACTTATCTTCCGGTCTCGGCATCCTGACCTGATGCAGGATTTCTTCTATGACCTGTCCTGCGCTTACCTGCCCCATCCTGCTCTGGTGCGCCATCTTCAACCTGTGCCTTGCCACGTCTGGAAAGATTTCCCGCACATCTTCCGGGATGACGAAATCCCTTCCCCCCAGATACGCCGCCGCCCTTGCCATCCTCGCTACGGCGATAGAGCCTCTGGTACTCAGTCCCAGCTGAATCTGCTCATGATTCCTCGTGGCATCTGACAATTCGATGATATAGTCCATGATTCTGTCATGGATAAAAACAGATTTTACTTTTTCCTGCATACGCATCAGTTCCTGTTTCGTAGCCACTGCCTCGATGCTCTCTAAGATTCCTTCCCGCTCCCAGTCCCGCAAAATACTTTTCTCATCCTCTTTTTCCAGATATCCCATAACGATACAAATCAGAAACCTGTCAAGCTGGGATTCGGGTAACATCTGCGTACCCGTAGCGCCCACCGGATTCTCTGTGGCAATGACAAAAAAAGGCTGCGGAACCGGGCGGTTTACACCGTCCACTGTCACGGCATACTCTTCCATCACTTCCAACAACGCCGACTGCGTTTTCGCAGAAGTACGGTTAATCTCATCCGCCAGCAGCACGTTGCACATGACGGCTCCCTCGTGATACTGGAAACTTCCGCTTTCCCTATCATAAGAGGAAAAACCCGTAATATCCGAGGGCAGCAAATCCGGCGTAAACTGCACACGGTTCTGCGCAAGCCCCATCGCCCTTGCAACCGCAAGCGCAAGGGTCGTTTTCCCTACTCCCGGAATATCTTCTATCAGGATATGCCCCTGGGCAAGCGCCGCCATCATGACCTTTCGGATACACTCGTCTTTTCCTATGACAGCCCGCCCTATTTCCTTCATAATCAAATCTATTTTCCGCGCCATCTATTATGATTCCTTTCTCATGCGTCTTCTTCTTTACTCCTCATGCCTTCCCTTGCGTCCTCTTTCTTACTCCTCATGCCTTCCCTTGCGTCTTCTTCCTTACTCCTCATGCCTTCCCTTCTCGCGTTTCTTTCCCCGCCTTGTGCGCACCAGCCCGGAAATCTCGCTGACGCAGAAATAGAGCAGAATCGCCATTCCGGCAGCAAGTCCATACTTTTCCAAGAGAATCTGCATTTCCGAGTAATGGACGCCCGTCGCGTCTAAGAGTTCGTCCGCCACCGGCGCAATCTCTTCCCGGACTTCTGTCCTTGTTTCCTCTACTTCCTGCAAATCCGCTTCCCGGCTCCTTATCCCTTCGTTAGAGCGGTATGCCTTGACCAGATAACGGTGCGAGTTTTTCGTATAAGGATGGCAGGTCAGAAGCGTGATACAGTCCTCTCCCTGCCCGATTAACACCTTATCAATTTCATCCGGGAGAATCACCTGAATATCCGCCACCCTGTAAATCAAGGTGTCAAAAGGCGTAACCACCTGAATCTTATCCCCTGTCTGCAGCAGCTGGATATTCCGAAACATCGGCGTCGCGCCGCCGCCCCTGTGCGCGGCGACGACCGTATTGGTATCTTCGCCCCCGATGGGCATAGAGGTCTGTCCCAGAACCGCCGCCCCTTTTTTCAGATTCTCCTGGGAAGCCCCTAGATACAGGGGAAGCTCCACTTCCATCGCCGGAATCCACAAGACCCCGATGATATTATCCCGCAGTCCATACTCCGCCAAATCAAAACTGCTATCCTCATAGGAAAAAGCGTCTTTTAACCCCGACTGCCTTTCCTGCCAGATTTGCTCATTATATGCCCGCATATCCCGATAAAGCCGGTCTAAGGGCGACTCCTGCGCTTCCCCAGAAGACGGCGCCCCGCTCTCTCTGGCGTCTTCCTCTGCGCCCTCATCCGTCTGCTTCTCTGCGCTTTCTTCTGCACGTCCCGCCCTGTAAGCTTCCGCCGTCTTCTCAAATTCCCGGATGGCGGTTTTTCTTTCATATTGCCCATACAGAAGGCTTGCCTGTGGATACATGCAGATACATGCCCCCAGAAGGATGACAAGTAAAGATAACACCCGTAATGTTTTCCGCATCACTTTTCGTTTCCTTTGTTTCCTTTCTGCTTCCTCTGCCGCGCTTTTCTCTTCTCTTTTCTGTCCTTCTCTTTCCTGTCCTTCGCTCCGGCTCCCTGTTTCTGCTTCGCTGCAATCCGTTTCAGCAGAAACAGCATCATCACAAACTCCACGCCGATGACGAAAATCACCGCCGCAAGCAGGATGGGCCACACGTCGATCACCCTTTTTACAACCATTCCGGTACTAAAGCCCCGGTATCCATCCTCCGCGCTTTCTACTTCCTCTTCCCCGGTATAAGGCACCCTTATCCCCCTGAGAATCAGCCGGTGGGAATTAATGGCATACGGAGTGCAGGTAACGAGGGAGCAATAATCTTTTCCCCCAATTACTTTCAAATTGCTCGTATCGTCCGGCTCCACCACCCTAATCTGGTCTACCTGATATGCCAGCGTCTCGTCCAAAACATGCAGGTAAAACTTATCCCCCCGCTCCATCTTGTCCAAATCGGTAAAAAGCGCGGCGTTTGGCAGTCCTCTATGCCCCGTCAGGACGCTGTGCGTCCCCTCGCCCCCTAAAGGAAAGGAAGTCTGCTCGATATAACCTACCCCTTTAGAAAGCGCGTCCGCACTTGTTCCATAATAAATAGGAAGATTTACATCTATCTTAGGAATCGTAATATATCCGAGCGCGCTTCCGACGTCCAGCATATCCAGATAACTCGTGCCCTCCCCGCGCCACTGCCCGCTCTCGTCCTTGAACACCGCCGCCTGCAACTGGCTGTTGTATTGCTTCGCCGCTTCCTTGATGGCGTCGATTTCTTCCCGCTCCAGATTCGTTATCTCTTCTTCGTATTCCTCGATAACCTTAGAAGCGTTGCGGTTGTACAGCAGATTACTGAAAAAAGGATACATCGCAATCGCAAAACCGGATAGTATCATCAGAAGTGCGCACGCTCTTTTTATCTTGTCCATAGCCTTTTGCCCAAATCCCCTTTATTCGCTTTCGGGCTTTTTCTTCGTTTTCTTGAAAAGAAGGATTCCCGCAATCATGACCATACAGCCAACCACCGCAAACACAAATCCGCCCATACCGCCAGTGGTCGGCAGGGTGAAGCCTTTGGTGTTTAGGATGGTGATTTCATCTATTACTGAAGCAGTACCTTTATTCACTGCTATTTTCTGTGTTATTGTCGTATTATCACCGTCAATCTCGTGTTTGATATAAATATAATTGCCTTTATCATCTTTAGAATCATAATCATCTTTATAAACGATAGAATATTCTGCACTTAATACCACTTCTACCGGTTTCGATAACAGGTTGTAACCGTCGTTTGTCTTGGTTTCCACAAGATAATAGGTTCCGCTTTTAAGCCCTTTGACGGAAATTTTTCCATTATTATCTGTCGTTAGGGAATCATTACCATTTATCTTTTTCCAGTATTTTTTGTCAGCATCTGAACCAATATCCAGACCAGCCGCTTTTGCAAGCTCATCAGCCACTTTCTCGGCATCACCCTCCGTAGTTTCTTGGTACAAGTCAAAGGTAACTCCGATCAGCCCTTTGTTAGTTCCATCTTCGTTCTTTTCCTCCCCTTCTTTCACAATATCTAACTGGAAGGTGTAAACTACTGCGGTATCTTCAATCTTATCCTCCGGATCACCGGGATCCTCCGGATAATCGCCAGGCTCTGTTTCCGGCTTAGCATATCGGGAATAAATAAGTTGTACGGTATTGGTATTTCCCGCATTCACTATTCCATTCACGTTGACCGCACCCTCTTGCAGTACGGCGTCATAGGTGATATAAATGTTCTCACCTGCCTTACCTATAATCGTAGCGCTTTTTGTATTAAAGGTAACAGTGAAACCGTTGGTTGACTCATCTTCGGTCAAAGTATAATTTGTGATCGCACCAGTGACAGCTTCTATCTTATCAGTATCTGCAGTTCCCATTTTTCCATCCTTTTCTTGATATACTTTTAAAGTTTCTGTTGTATATTTAATATGGTTCGGCGTATCCGTTACCTTAAACGTCTTCAAATTTGCAATATTTTCTGGAACCGTTACTTTAATCTGGTAGGAAATCGTGTCGCCGACGCTGTAATCTGCATTCTGAACCCAGTCTTCTTTTCCATTTCCGTCTTTACCTTTTACTTTTTTTTCCACATTGGGCTTCTCATTGGTTACGGTAATGGTTGCAGAACCTGTAATCGCATCCACCGTGATATAATCCTTGCCTGCATCTTTAATTGTCCCGTTAGGATTGACCTCAAATTCATAGGTCTTAGAGAAGTCACCAATATAACCGAAATTATCTCCGATATTTGTTTCGATAAGTCGATAAGTTCCAGGCGGTAATGCAGATATCTTAATTTCTCCATCCGTGTTGGTCGTTAAAGCCACTGCCTTACCACTATCATCCGTTATCGTTACCCCTTCCCATGTGTCGTCTGCTTTTTTACGCTGTAACACAAAGGTAACTCCTGCCAGTTTCTCTTCGCCACTGCCCTTTTTAATCAATGTCACATCTTTTCCATAGGTGGTAGCATTCTTAGGGAATACATGAACGTCATAGAGCCAGCTGTTATAATCTACCGTAGTAGGAATGGATACCAAAAATGCGCTTTTCTTCGTAACCTGCGACGGAGCGTCCGTTTCCACGACCAGATAAATTCCTATGGGAAGATTAGAAAACGTCACTTCTCCGTTTTCATTTGTTTTCGCTGAATCTCCCTGTTTAGTAAGAGTACCATCCGGCATACCCGACTGCCATTTTCCATTATTAGTATCCCAATAAATTGCCAGAGTAGGCATCTTATCTGCATTTTCATCTGCAGCCGGAGTTCCATTATAGATTTCTTCCAATTCACTAGCATTTTTTACCTGATAAATCGTAAATTCCACATCTTCCAATGGTTTATTTTTTGCCTCTGCTGGCACATCATCGCCTGGTTTACCGGTTCCCCGAATCCCGTCGTCTCCATTATACTCATATTTATGAATCGTAATACTCCCAGTCTTATTCTGCTCTATACCATCAATAACCTCCGTAAACTCAATCGCCGGAGCCGCCTCTACCGTCCCTCCAGGCAGCAGCGCCCCCACGATAACCATCCACGCCATCAAAAGCAGTCCTATTGCTGTCCGGGCGCAGCCCTTTGTCCTATCCTTTTTCTTCATATTGGTAATCATACTCCTTTCTTTCGCCTCCATTTTCTTCTGGGTTTCCGTTTTCTTCTGGATTCCTTTTTTCTTCTCGGTTCCTTTTTCCTTCTCGGTTCCCGCTTTCTTCCGGGTTCCTTTTTTCTTCTCCGTTTCTTCTTCCGTTCGGGTTTTTGTTTGCTTGCGACCTTTTTCTTCCGCTTGGGTTCCTGTTCTTGTCCGGTTTTTTTCTTCCGCTCAGGCTCTTGCTCTTTTCCGGGTTCCTTCTTCCAGTAATGCCGGCCGGTGAAATATAAGCCGCAGCCTGCAAGCGATAAAAACTCCGCCCCCAGAATATAGAGCACCAGGTTTCCTCCCGTGGCCGGAAGCATCAACAACCCCTGATTGGAAATCGTAAGGGTTATGAACATCTTGCCGCTTCTTTCCTCTATCGTTAACGCTTTGCCTTCCGCGGTACTTTGGCCCGCACGGTTTATCACCAGCTCTATCGGTTTTGCCAACAGACTGTAATTATCGATGGTTTTCGTCTCCGTCAATCGATAATGCCCATCTGGCAAATCCTCAAACAATGCCTTGCCGCCCTCACCTGTTATCACTTCCCGGTCGCCAAAAGTATCGTCTTTCTTCCACTTTTCTCCATCTTTGACGTAACGCTCCAGTTGAAGCGTAACCCCTTCCATCTCTTTGGGTGGGTCATCGCCGGATACTTTCGTAACTTCCAGATTGGTCAGCGGGTTATAAGTATTGGTAATGTTATATTCTATCTGCTCTCCCTCTTCGTTTTCTGTCACGCTTGCGGTGCCGCCGGATGCCAGGTAGCACGAATGGTTTTCCTGATAAACCAGCTTTTCGGAATTGTCTGCTTCTTTTACATCTTGGCTTATCACATCAAATTCCCTTGCTCCCGTTACGATTTTCGTTTCCACGAAGCGGTATTCATACTTCCGCCTTCTTCCCGCGTCGCTCTTTCCATAGAGGGGCAGACCTTCCACATGATACGCCCAGCCTTTTGTTTCTATCGTAATGATATTGCCGTCGGTGCATTGCAGCGTCCGGGTTTTCGTGTCTGGCTCTCCCTCATCCGGCGGTTTTGTTAAAAGAATCTCTACCACGGCTTCCTGGGATGGCGCCTCCGGCAGGTCTGTCTTTTGATAATATTCCACATCCTGAAATTCATATGTTACGCCACTCGCACTATCTCCTCCAGCCTGCAGGAATCTGCGCTGTAGTTTCAACGTGACGCTCTGTGCCTGTGGCGCCGCGCCCAGATGGGTATTCTTATCGCCCAACTCCCATAGCTTCTCTCCGCCCATTTCCGCCATCTCTATGACAGGATTGATATCGTTTTCAACCACGATTTTATCTACAATTTCCTCGCCTTCGTCTGCGATAATCGTGCCGCGATAGCATTTCTTGGCGGCGTCAAACTCGCCCGTATCGTTTCCGCCACCTACTTGATACATTTTCGAGAGGGAGAAGTCGTCCCTTTCCAGTCCGGCGTTCAGTAAGGGGAAATCATCACCCGCCGTCTGGATTTCCTCGACGCGGTACTCCGTCCCTGCCGGGATTCCCGTAATCGTAAATACGGACTGACCCGACTCTAAGAAAATATCCTGCTGCATGACGACTTCCTGGTCGGATTCATACTCCCCATAATCGTTGACGCTTCCTTCAAGGTACATACCCCCCACATTGGAAAAAGTAACCCGGATGGTATAGGGAATCTCTACATCAATCAGATTATTCTGGTCTATCAAGCTGCCTTCCGACACTTTCACCTGTTTCCTGATTTCCAGGGAACCGGTTTTGATGGTATTGGTATACTTTAATTTCAAATCGAAATATTGGGTATCGCTTGCCCCTTCCTCATAAGTCCGGAAAAGGATGGTATTTACATTGGTCGGTTTACTGATATCATCAGGGTCCGTTAGGCTCGTGTCACTTTTCCTTCCATCTTCTGCGCCGGTTCCTGAACCCTGCCGCACCGTCCTGCCGCTTTCCGACAATGTCCACGTCACATCGAAAACGTTTTCGTCGCACTCTTCCTGAATCATGAGATAACTGTTGCGTCTGAATTGGTCAGAAAAGATTGCCGACTGGTCATCTTTTAGATAAATGCGCCCGGATTCTACATAATAGTCCTTACCGCCCATACTGTATTTCGCGCCGTTTATCGGCTCTAACCCCCGTGTATCATAGGAGCCGTAGTCCGGTATCTTGTCCTGTTCTTTTTCAAAACCGCTGTCTTCCAGATAGATTGGCGGCGCATTCAGCGTGATATTGTCGATGTACACCGGTTTATCGTCCCAATAGGCAAATTGAAGACTTTTGATATTTGTATATTGAAACTCCCCGCTTTCCGAACCGTCGAGTTTCTTCAATTTCTGCATCTGGGAAAGATAGATTCTGAGACTGGTCCAGCTTCCTGACTGCATCAGACCGCGGGTTCCCACAACCGTCGATTCATTCGCCCACACGCCGATGCGGTTTCCTGCCCCGTCGATTAACGCCACGAAAGGAGCCCCCGCGCCCGTCGCCGCATCCAGATAAGCGTCCAGTTCCAGATATCCGTCCTGCATCACCCTCGTGGCAGCAGAAGCGTCCAGATTCCCGACGCCAATATTTTGCAACAGAAAAGAACGGCCATCCGTAACATCCTGCCCGTCTGTATATTTTTTCTCGCCCGGATACCGGTATTTCAGCACACAGTCCCTGCTGCCATCGCTATTCCCCGGAATATCCGCTGTTACAAGCGCTAATTCGGAACCATCCGCCGACTGGATAAACTGCCCTACAGGCGTCGATGAAGTAATCTTATCGTAATCCCATTTTAATGCCTCATTCGCAGTCTGGATATCAAAAGCAAGCCCGCTTGTAATCATATTCCGCATGGCGATGGGGAAGCTTACCTCCGTCTTTAACCTTGTCATGGCTTCCTCAAACTCTTCATTGACCAGACTCTGCCCATCCGCCCCGGTGGTAACAACCTCTTTTTCGACTTCCAGATTGTTGGTTTTGGGGAAGTTAAAGGAAATATACATATTGGATTCCCAGAGACCGCGCTCCATATAAAACATGGTCAGTACATGTTGCTTGGAAGAATCCAGCTTCTCAAAAGGGTCTGTAAAGGTTCCTTTGCCTGTTGACCTGCATCCTGTCGTAACTGCCTCGCACTTGGCAAAATTGATGCTTCCATCTACCGCGCCATGATCTCCGCCGATGTCCAGTATCAGATTTCCGTCGATAAATACCCAGATATCGTCGTCGCCCCTGAAAGTAAATTCGATATCCTTCTCGACAATCTCATCCCCCTGCTTTACCTTTACCATACCATTTGCCGTCATATAGAAAGGAATATCCAGTCTCATACCGAAGGCATAGTTTAATCTGGTGGGTTTTCCAGTTTCTGAGTTGTCATTAAATGGGAAAAAATTACTTTGCTCAGTCGCAACATATGCCGTATGTCCATGAACGCTGTTGGCAGCGCCCACCCTGTCCAGAAAATATTTGCCTTCCTCCGTCTGCTTCATACGCAGCGTCTGGGCTGCATCATAGCTTTCAAACTCCCAGTACCCCGTCGCCGTATCCTTTACAAAAGGAAACGAGATGTTTTCAAACACATACCCGATGTTTGTCTGTAAAGAGTTATCACCCCGCAGAAACTGTTTATTAAAATAGGGCGCTTCTACCCCCTTGCCGTCGTTGTCCGTACCCATCATCAGCTTGTCGCCGATTAATTGGCTGTTAACCAGACCCAGGCGGGCGCCTTGATTATCACTTCCATTATTGTTATCAAACTTAAAATTCAGTAATCCGTTGAAGTAAGCGTCAGCCTTGGTAAATTCCCCGAAATACAGGGGCGACTGCCAGCTGCTCGTAGCCAGCGACGTATCCCGGAAATAGGCGGCGATTGCCTCATTAAACTTCTTCGCCTGTATTCTATGGCTGCTTCCGTCGCCGCCCATGTTATCGTCCGAAACCGTCTTCCGGTTCTTCCCTTCCAGCTCCAAGTCAGAATAATAATCATAAAAGGTGGAATTGACATACCAGATTCCATCCTCTTTCTTAAATTCGCCCTGCGGGATATTCAGGCTCGTATCCGCAATACTGCTGCCTGGTTCTAACAATTCCAGTGTTCTTAGGGTATTTGCTTCATAGCCGCCTACTATCGCCGTGAGAAAAATACCCCCCCCCGATGAATTTTCGCTATCACCGAGGGCGGCAGTTATTTTCTCACTATCTAAAACCTCTGTTTTATTCGCAACATTCGTGGTTCCTGTTTCCTCTATATAAAACCCGTCATAGTCCGAAGACTCCAAATCAAAGAGCAGCGTCCCATCCGAGGGCAGAGCTTCCGTCTCTACCCATGTATTTCCTTTTACATAACAGACTGACGCCCCTCCCGTAAAATCATGCTTAATGAAAATCGGAACGCCAAAATACAGCGGGCGCACTGAACCTGTCCAGCCGCCGTACTTTACGGCAAAAGAGCTTCCATAGACGCCCTTCTTGGCAATCAGCGTCTCAGTAGTTACCGGCTCGGTTGTATTGCCTGGCTGGCTATCACCCACTTTTTTAATATAAAAACTATCATACTCCGTACTATCCAGATCATACACGAAATTTCCCACCGCAGTCCCGATGGAAACCGTACTTACATAAGTATAAGCATCTCCCTCTGCATCTTTTTTTTGCAGAATCACTTCCGCGCCGCCCCCATCAAAATCATGGACAACTCGTATTGTGACCTTCCCGTTTTTCTCATCCGCCCGGACGCTCTGGGGCGCAATTCCCCGCTTCATGGCGCTATCCGGCATTCCTATCATGACTGACAGAGCAAGTATCAAAAGGAATATGGCGAACAGACGCTTCGTGAGACTCTTTTCTTTCGCTTCGTTCATTATCCATGTACCCTTTTCTATGGCCTTTTATCCCGGTTACAATGATTTACTAATTTTCGACATGATAAGATATAATTATTCAAATATCATTATAAAACGGTTTACTTGTCAAGTCAACAACTTCTAGTAGATACTTTACAGGATGACTACAATATCATGGGTTTTATGCAGGTTTTCCTGCCATAGGAGCGACCTTTCCCTATAACAGGGCAAAAAAATACCCCCTGCCATAGAGAAGCTTTCCGGTTTCCGCTTCTTATGACAGGGGGCGCTTTCCAAATTTCTTTCTTCAAAGAGAGCCTGACTGACTGCTCCACTTGCCTATAACTGCTTAAATACTTCGGTTTCCCGTTTCAGACTGACTGCAATCGACTGATTATCGTCCATATGCTGCGCAATGCTTTCCATGTCTTCAAGCAGCGTCTGCGTGCTTTCCGCCGCGCTGCCCACGCCCTTGACGCCTTCGTCGATGGAACGCGTAATCAAATCGATGGAATCCGCAATCTCTTCTATCGTGCCCTGCAGACCATCCATCCGCTCCGTAAAGTCGCACATCCTGTTCTCGATATACGCCGCCTTGCCCTGATATTCCGTACCGCCCAGCGCGAAGTTTTTAAATTCCGGTAAAATAGAGGTATTCAGATAATCTACCAGCTCCTGGGCATTGTCCGCCAAATTGTTGACCGCCTGGATAACGACGCTGTTGATACTCTGAATCCGGTTTGCCGCCGCCTGGCTTGCCGTGGAAAGCTGGCTGATTTCGGAAGCCACTACCGCGAATCCCTTGCCCGCCTCGCCGGCGCGCGCCGCTTCGATGGAAGCGTTTAAGGACAAAAGGTTGGTCTTGCTGGCGATGCTTAAAATATCGTTGGTCAGATTGTTGACCTGATCCACGCTTTCACTCTCTTTGATCGCCTGTTCCAGCACTTCCAGAATCTGATTGACTTTTTCTTCCGCCGCCTTCATCGTCGTATGCGCCGAATCTTCCATGCTGTTTGCATGGGCTTTCATCTCTATCGTATACTGTCTGATATCTTCCGTCTGCCCTACGATGGCGCTGACTTCCTGTTTCACTTCCGCAGCATTCGAGTTAATCAAGGCTGCGCTGGAAGACATTTCTTCCATTGTGGATGACAATTCTTCCGTCATGGAAGACAGATCGGCAACGCTTCTGTTAGACGTCAGCACGCTGTCCCGCACTTCGTTGACGACGCTTTCCATTTTCACGGAATTATCAGTGATAACTTTGAAAATATCCTGTAATTTTCCCATAAAGACATTGATACCATTGCCCACCGCCCCAATCTCTCGGTTGGAAAAAATCGTCACACGCTGGGTCAAATCGCCTTCCCGTCTGTCTATCGCCGAAATAATGTCCACGATTTCATGCTGCGTCTTGCCTAACGGACGGATAACCATGCCAAACACGCTGACAAGCGTATACACTAACGCAATCGCGCTGATAACGATAAATACCATGCTCAGAACCAGAGCCTGACGGTAAGTGTCATTCTGCTGCACCCTTGCTGCCTGTGCCCGCTGCTGCATGTCCTCTGACAACAGATCGATGCTGTTCTGCATTGCCGCCGCATATTCCGCCACTGCACCGTTTGCCAGGGCGTAGGCGCTCTCATTGTTTCCGTGGGCGCTGAATCCCATAACACTTGCTATTTCCCATTTCAAGCCTTCATAATTTTCTAACAGCGTCTCGTAATTGCCTCTCTGTTCCGCCGTAATATATTTTTCAAACTCCTGCAAAGAAGTATCCAGCGATGCTTCGTCTTCCCGTATCTCGTCTATCAGCGAGACCATCGTCTGTAAATCCGTGGCGATGATATGGGAAAGCCCTATTTTATGTATTTCCTGCGTTTCTTTCTGAATTTCCGCAAGCTCCGTGATGCCCGTCATATATTCGTCCGCAATCTGGGACGCTCCGGCATTGATTCCCTGAATGCTCAGAACCGAAATCACGTTGGAAATAATGGCTACAATCCCGATGATAAATACGGGAATCAATAAAATAACACTTGTACTTATTCGCCGGTTGCTGTTTGTGGTGTTATTGCTTTGCGTTTTGCTCATTTCCAAACTTTCTCCTTTCCTCGTCCGAACCTGTCTAATTGACCGCCGAAGCAGTGATTGCCGTTACCAGATTATCAATTAACTCCTGCGGGGAAGCGCCCTCTGGATTACCCGCAGCCAGATTGAGACCAAACTGTTCCGTGGGCGTCCAATAAGCGTTACCCACCCGCTGCAAAACGCCATGTTCCGATTGGGCGATGACCGCCTGAATCGCAGGAACGTCGTTTAAGGCATCGGAAGCCGCCGCATTGATATTGGAAGGTCCCTGCATACGCTTTTCAAAGCGCAGCATCTGATTCTGCTCATTGCTCATGTAATCCGCCAGCTTATGCGCCCATTCCACATGTTCGCCATTGGCATCGACGCCTATCAGTTTATAGCCGACGAAGGAAGACATCTGTACCTGCTGCCCCGCGCAGGTATAAGTCGGCAGCTTGACCGCGCCGTAATCGCTGCCCCATGCCGCTATAACGCCGTCCACATTCCATCCGCCGCTGATGAAAGCAATCACCGTACCGTCTTCCACGCCTTCCATCATATCGCCTTCCGTTGCCTGCAAAAAGCCCGGATGAGCTGCAATATCCATCATGGACCTTACCACGTCCGCGCCCGTAATCGCACCCTCTGTCGTATTCCAGTTGCAATAATTAGTCACGCCGTCTTCATTGATACCAAATTCCAGCCCCGTATTGCCGAAAAAGGAGTACAGATACCAGCCAGAACCCCAAATCATCGAAAACTTTTTCTCATTTTCCGCCGCTACTTCCAAAATCCTATCCAGCGTCTGCACGTCCTGTTCCGTAAAATAATCCTTATTATAATATAGAAAATATCCGTTATCCGCAGTAATCGGATAAGCGTATACCGTATCCAGAATCGTCGCCGCATTTACCGCGCCTTCCAGATTCGCTTTCTGAATCTCTTCCGCATTGGGCACTCTCGACAGCACGCCCCCTGCAACCAAAGTGTTTAACTGGTCATCCGGGAAAATAAACACATCCGCCGCGCTGTGGACGTCATTCAAAATGATATCCCTCGAATCCGCGTCTGTATTGCTTTCCACCAGAATGTCAAATTGCGCTTCCCCGGCGTGCTCTTTTACGAAATTATCCACCATTTCCTGCGCGATTTCCGTATCCTGCGTCCAGACTTTCAGCGATATTGTACCTTCCTCTGCAGAATTTGCCGTACTTCCTGCGTTCTCCGTATCACTAGAAATTTCCGCCCCGGATTGAGTTCCCCCGGCGCATCCCGTCAGCAGCAGCCCACATAGCGCTGTGACAGCCATACCTTTTAAAGACTTCCTTCTCATCCGCTTCTCTCCTCTCGCTGCACCCGCCCGGAATTTCCCGTTTTGCTACAGACAAATGCAAAATACTTCTTTTATTGTAACATAATGCGTCTTTTTTGGCTACTACATGAAGATAGAAAATTGATGGCGGCGGGTGTGATTTCCGGCTAATGCGATAAATTTCTGTGTAAAAGTAGGAAAAAAGTCTACAAAAACCGCAATTATCTGGTATAATAACCCATATGTCATACACGGACATGCCAAAAATTGTTTTCAAAGGAGCACATGCGAATGAAAAAATCAATATCACTGCTTCTTATCGTCCTCATGCTATCCGTGCTATTCACCGGATGCGGACAATCAGGAAGCGGGCAGGAACAGGATACCTCCGCGGATACGCCGGATGGTTCCGACGAAGATGCTGCCACTACGCCGGATGATTCTGATGCGGAAGATGCGGACGCTTCACCGGATAGTTCCGATGCGGAAGATGCAGACGCTTCGGACGCCTTGTCTAAGGGAACTGGAACGGATGAAGACGCCACTGCGGACGTAGAAGCGCTCTCAGGCAGCGTTCAGGCAAGAAGCGCCGATGTGGACGACGACGCCGACGCGGATACAGACGCCGCCAAAGAAGCGGATGAAGAAGACGCCCTCCCGGAATATACAGTTACTCCGCTAGACGAGCCTAAAATCATGTATTCGACCAGCTCGGTCAATATTAGGAAAGGTCCTTCCACCGATTTTGAGAGAATCGGCGGATTACGCCTCGGACAGGAAGTCAGCGTCACCGGACAGGCGGATACCGGTTGGTATGAAGTCTTATATAATGAGACGAAAGCTTATGTCAGCGACCAGTATCTGCAAGATGAGAAACCCATCGTTGAAACTGCACAGGAAACCGCAGCCCAGCCGGAAGCGGCGCTGCAGGATGCCGCCCAGCCACAGGATACCCCGGCGGCAGTAGAACCGGTGGTTGAAGTCAAAAGCGTAGCAGGTGTTATTCTTGTAGGGGATTCCAGATTCGTACAGATGAAAAACAATGTCGGGGACAATCCCTGCACCTGGATTGCGGAAAGCGGGAAGGGTTATCAATGGTTTAACGAAAACGCTATCGCCCGCATCGACAGCGTCGTCGGCAAGGGTTCCAAAATCCTGATTAACTTAGGCGTTAACGACCCCGGCAACTTAAAGAACTATCTGAGTCTCGTCAATGCCAAGGCGGAAGAGTGGGTAGGAAAAGGCGCCACCGTCTATTATTCCTCCGTCAATCCGGTCTGGGACAATCCCTATGTCACGGAAGAACAGGTAGAATACTTCAATGCCCAGATGCAGGGGGGACTCAGTGCCAATGTCCACTGGATAGACTCCCACGGCTATTTAAACGCCATCGGTTATAAACTTGTGGACGGTCTTCACTTCAATGCGGAAACCTATCAGAATTTATATGCCTATTATATGAGTTGTCTCTAACATGGATTAAGCCGGGGAATTTTCCCCGGCTTATACTTAAAATAAGCTGTCTCTGAAATATCTTTCTTTTGCTTAAATGTCTATCTCGCTTAACTAACTGCCTACCGCTCCATTTTCCAGAAATACGCACTGTAGGGCGGCAGCTCGCTTCCCGCGCCGAAGTCGTGGTCTTTTCCACTAATCAAATCCACCGCCGTGCCGCAGCCCGCGTCAAAATGCGCCGTATAGCTCTCGCCGTCCGCATTGATTGCCACCAGGACACGCTCGTTATCCGTCTTTCTCTCAAAAATACACTGTTTGTTGGTCAGCAATACAGAGCGGAATGTACCATAATTCAAGGCTTCGGAGTTTTTCTTCGCTTCCGCCAGCGCATGGATGAAATCGCATAATTCATTCCATTCCGGTTTCTCAAAACATGCCCTCAGCGCCGGGTCGCCTTCGCTCTTATGCGCCTTCGCGCCCCATTCGCTGCCATAGTAAACGCAGGGAATCCCCGGCATACCAAAGCACAACGCATAGATGAGCGGCAGATGTTTCTCATTCGTCAGGATACTCGCTACCCTCGTCACGTCATGGTTATCCACAAAAGATAACATGTGTTTTCCTCTATATAATGTCCAGTTTTCCGGTCCGAACTGACGCAACAGGGAATGGACGATTTCAAACATATTCATACTGTTAAAACTAGAGAACAATCCTTTATAACACTCATAATTGGTAACAGAATGCAGCATTTCCTCATTCATCCACTGATTATAGTCCCCGTGCAGTGTCTCCCCTAAGAGATAGAAATCCGGTTTCAGCCCGTTGCAGAAACCGCGGAGTCTGCGCAGGAAATCTTTATCCAGACAATACGCCACGTCCAGACGCAGCCCGTCAATATCAAATTCCTCTACCCAGCCTTTCACACTGTCCAGAATATGGTTGATAACATCTTCATGGCGCAGATTCAGCTTGACCAAATCGTAATTGCCTTCCCAGCCTTCATACCAGAGACCGTCGTTATAATTGGAATTTCCATCGAAACTAATCCGGAACCAGTCTTTATAAGGAGAATCCCATCTCTTCTGCAATACATCCTGAAACGCCCAGAATCCTCTGCCCACATGATTGAACACGCCGTCTAATATCACCTTGATACCATTCTCGTGCAGCGTTTTGCAGACTTTGGCAAAATCCGCATTCGTTCCGAGACGGCAGTCTATCTTATGATAATCCCTCGTATTGTATCCATGCGTGTCGGATTCAAACACCGGTGAAAAGTAAATCGCGTTGATTCCCAGCTCCTTCATATGAGGAATCCAGTCGATGACTTTCAGAATCCGGGATTCCTGCACACCGTCATTCTCAAACGGAGCCCCACAGAATCCTAACGGATATATTTGATAAAAAACACTTTCATATGCCCACATTGCACTTTTCTCCTTTTATTTCCCGACAGCCGTTATTTTTATGTATGCTGCCACTATTTTTTTACCTCTGTTATTGTATCACAAGAAAATTGCTTGCGCAATTATCTACAAGAAAATCGCCAGCGATTATCTTGGAAAGGGCGCTTTGTTCTTCCACGTTGATTTGCTTTAGATTTTTGGCTTCAAATTTCATATTGA